>JBKJUN010000105.1:0-6235 GCA_046590555.1 Bryobacter sp.
CGAGCTCGACGAAATCTCGCGCCGTGTCATGCAGCTCGAAATCGAGCGCACTGCCTTGAGCAAAGAAATCGACGACGCTTCCAGAGACCGTCTCGAAAAGCTCGACAAAGAACTCGCCGACCTCAAAGGCCAATCCGACGGCCTCCGCGCCCAGTGGGATCTCGAAAAAAGCGGCGTAGACCAGTTGCGCAAAATCCGCGAAAAGCTCGAGCATCTCCGCGTCGATCTAGACCGTGTCGAGCGCTCGGCCGACTACAGCGCCGCCGCTCGCATCAAGTTCGGCGAAATTCCCCAACTCGAACGAGAACTCGCCGGCACAGAAGCCAAGCTGGCCGCCAACCAGGGCCAGACTAAGCTCCTCAAAGAAGTCGTCGACGAGGAAGACATCGCCGCCGTAGTCGCCCGTTGGACCGGCGTCCCTGTCTCCAAACTCCTCGAAGGCGAAATGAAGAAACTGCTCAACCTCGAAGCAGACTTGCACCAGCGCGTCATCGGTCAGGACGAAGCCGTCACAGCAGTATCAGAAGCCGTCCTCCGCGCCCGCAGCGGCCTCAAAGACCCGCAGCGCCCCATCGGCAGCTTCATCTTCCTCGGTCCCACCGGCGTCGGCAAAACAGAGCTCGCCCGCGCTCTTGCCGCCTACATGTTCGACGACGAACGCGCCATGATCCGCATCGACATGACCGAATACCAGGAGAAGCACAACGTCTCGCGCCTCCTCGGCGCACCTCCCGGATACATCGGCTATGAAGAAGGCGGCCAGCTTACAGAGCTAGTCCGGCGCCGCCCCTACTCGGTCGTCCTCTTCGACGAAATCGAAAAGGCCCACCACGACGTCTTCAACGTCCTATTGCAGATCCTCGACGAAGGCCACCTCACCGACGGTCAGGGCCGCCGCGTCGACTTCAAAAACACGATCATCATCATGACCTCCAACCTCGGCTCACACAAGATCCTCGAGCACCGCGGCACCTTCACCGGAGGTGAATACGACATGATGAAAATCGAGGTCATGGACGAACTGCGCCACTTTTTCCGGCCCGAATTCCTCAACCGTATCGACGAAACCATCGTCTTCCACGCCCTTAGCGAAGAGCACTTGAAGGAAATCGTCGAGATCCAGCTCAACGGCCTGCGCAAGCGCCTCGCCGAACGCAAGATCGAGCTCATCCTCACCGATGCCGCGCGCGCCCAACTCGTCCGCATCGGCCACGACCCCAGCTTCGGCGCTCGCCCCCTCAAGCGGGCGATCCAGAAAGAGATCGAAACCCCGCTTGCCCGCAAGATTCTCTCGGGAGAAGTCCGCGACGGCACCCGCGTCAATGTAGACTACAATCGCCAAACCGGCGACCTCCGATTCGAAACCGTTCCGGCTGAAGAGCTCGAATCATTGTTAGCCTAAGGGCTCATGGATGATTTGCAGTTCGATAAAGCAGAGTTCTCAAACCCTTCGGGGATCGGGCCCTGCGTCATGTGCTCGGCGAAAATCGGGAGCGAATATTGGCACGCCAACGGTCAGGTCGTCTGTCACAACTGCGCCACCACTCTCGGCACCGCGCAACAGACCCCGGCGAGACATCTCCTCCTCAAAGGCACTCTCTACGCCGCAATCTCAGCCATCGGCTGCGCCATGGCCTACGCTGCAATCCTGATCATCACCAACTACGAGCTAGCCCTGATCTCGATCGCCGTAGGTTGGCTTGTAGGCAAGGCCGCCCGAGTTGGCACCGGCGGCCTCGGCGGCCGTCCAGTGCAGATCGTAGCGGTGATCGCCACCTACATCGCCATCAGCGGCAGCCTCTTCGTCCAGATCATCTACTCCTTCTTCAAAGAAGGCAAAGTGGTATCGGGGCTCTTCGGTTACGCCTATCTATTCGTCATCTCCATGGGCAAACCCTTCTTTGAACTCCAGGAAGGTTTCGGCGGCATCCTCGGAATCGCGATCCTCTTCTTCGGCCTCCAGCAGGCATGGCAACAAACCCGGGGAATCAACGTCGCCATCGCCGGCCCCTACTCCACCGAATTAACAAAAGAAACCTAAATGGACGAAAAGAAATTCTGCCAGCAATGCGGTGAGCCGCTAACTCCCGGCGCACTCCTCTGCCCCTCCTGCCATCGCCTCGTCTACACGATCGAGTTACAAGAGATGGCCGAGCGCGCCAGGGCAACCGAAGCCGTCGGCAATTTCGACGAAACCCGCACCATCTACCAGCAAATGCTCCGCATGCTACCCCCTGGCTCCTCCCAATTCCAGGCCATCGCAAACAAGCTGGGTGCCCTTCCCCCACCCCAAGACCACGACGTCCCCAAAGACCAACCCTGGAAGAAAATCGTCTCCAGCATGGGCGTCGCGGGCGCTCTCATCTGGAAGTTCAAAACGATTGCGCTGATCCTCCTCACCAAAGGCAAATTCGTCCTCCTCGGCCTAACCAAACTTCCCACACTCTTCTCGATGTTCGCCTCGGCCGGCGTTTACTGGGCCCTCTACGGCTGGCGCTTCGCCGTAGGTCTGATCCTCAGCATCTACCTCCACGAGATGGGGCACATGTGGGCCTTCCGCCGCTTTGGCATCCCTGCCACAGCCCCCATGTTCATCCCCGGCTTCGGTGCCTTCGTCCGCAGTGAAGCGGTAATCACCAACCCCGGCCAGGACGCCCGTATCGGCCTCGGCGGCCCCTGGTGGGGCCTCGGTGCCTGCCTCATCTTTGAGGCCGGCGCACAGTACTTCGACCTGCGCTGGATGTCGGCCGTCTCACACCTCGGCGCAGTCATCAACCTCTTCAATCTTGTACCGGTCTTCGGCCTCGATGGCAGCCACGCCTACAAAGTATTAGGCAAACGCCAGCGCATCATGATCCTCGCCACGATGGGAATCATGTGGTTTTGGAGCGGCGAAACTATGTTCTTCCTCATCTCCCTCGGCGCGATCTACAGGCTCTTCACCAAAGACGTACCCGAAGAGCACGACCAAAGCGTATTCCTGCAATTCGTCGCCCTCCTCGCCGCCTTCGGCTTCCTAAGTATGTGGACCTCCCATTGGGACCGTTCCCTCTTAAGCGGCCAGTAATGGAAAGAGTCCCCTTCAGAGTCACGACGGCCGCCAAAGCCTACGACCACATCGACAAGTTGCCTGTGTCCTTGCTGCTAGACAACATCCGCAGCATGTACAACGTCGGCAGTTTCTTTAGAACAGCAGACGGCGCAGGAGTTGAAAGCCTCTACCTCAGCGGCATCACAGCAAGGCCCCCAAAAAGTGCCATCACCAAGACGGCGTTAGGAGCCGAAGACTCGGTCCTCTGGCACCCCAGCGACAATGCGATAGAGACGGTAGACACACTGAGAACCAGAGGCTACGAAATCGCCGCCATCGAGACAGCGGTCACAGCAGTGGACCTATACGACTGGCAACCCAAATGGCCGGTTCTGCTACTCTTCGGCCACGAAGTAGACGGCATCGGCGACGACCTCCTCAACCGCTGCGATACCTTCGTCCGCCTTCCCATGCTCGGCGTCAAACACTCCCTCAACGTCTCAAACGCCGCCGCGATTGTCCTCTATGAACTGCTTAGAAAGTATCGCCTCGCTGCATCGAGCAGCGAGAACTCGAACTCACACTTTACTCTGCGTCAAGATAGAGAGAGATGAAGTTCCTTCTCCTCCTCTGCCTCGTAGCAAATCTCGCGGCGCAACTTAAAAAGCCCATCCTCCTCGAACTCTTCACCGCCGAGGGTTGCGCCTCCTGCCCCCCGGCAGACGAACTCATCTCCGCCGTCGATCAACTCCAACCCATCCCCAACGCCGACCTCATCGTCCTCTCAGAGCACGTCACCTACTGGGACCATTCCTCCAAAGACCGCTTCGCCACCACCACTCTCAATAACCGTCAGCTCGGTTACTCGAAGCTCCTCAAGCTCGAAGGCGTCTACACCCCCCAGCTCATCATCGACGGCAAATACGAGTGCGTCGGCGGCAACGGCCCAGAAGCCAAGCGCCTCATCCTCGAAGCCTTGAAGCAAGACAAACCGCTCCTCGAACTCAACGCCAACCGCACCGGCGGCAAGATCAAAACAAATGTCTCTTTCTTTGGTCTCAATGGAGCCATCATTCTCGTAGCCATCGCCGAAGACAACGCAGAAACGAAAATCACCAAAGGCGAGAACGCCGGCAAAACGCTAAAGCACACCGCCATCGTCCGTGCCCTCCACACCATCGGCATCGCCGAAGGCCTGCGCACAGACCGCACGGTAGAGCTCCCCATGCCCCCAATCGCATCAAACTTCCGCGTAGTCGCCTTCATCCAGGACGGCAAGACCGGCCACATCCTTGCCGCCGCGCAACTGAAGCTCTAGCCCATGCGCACCCTGCTTCTCTTCGCTGCCACCCTCGCCGCCCAAACGCCAAATCTAAACCCCGTCACCTGGGCTCTCTCCACCCAACCAGGTAAACTTGTCCTCCACGCAAAAATCGCCGAGCACTACAAACTCTTCTCCCCCTCAAAGTCCACCCCTGGCCCGATCCCGCTCAGAGTCAAAGTCCTCGAATCCAAATGGCTCCGCACAGCAAAGCCAGTCGCCCCCACCCAGGACCAAACCCTCGCCGGCGAAACGGACATCGCCATCCCCTATACACTCCGCCGCAAACTCCCCATCGACGGCCTCACCGTTCATGTGGAAGTCGAATACCAATCCTGCAGCGACCAGATCTGCCTGCCAATTACCAGGCGTACCCTCGAAGCAAGACTACTTCCCGCGAATCCGGTTCTTTGAATCCCCGGTCGTCTCAAACTCGCTCACATTATCGAGCGTTGTCATCGCAATCCCCTGCAGCGCCTCAGTCGTAAAGAACGCCTGATGCCCAGTGATCAACACATTCGGGAAAGTCAGCAGCCGCGCAAACACATCGTCCTGCAAAACCTGACTGCTCAGATCCTCAAAAAACAACTCAGCTTCTTCCTCATAAACATCGAGTCCCAGCTCTCCCAAATGCCCAGACTTCAGCGCTTCAATCACCGCAGGCGTATCCACGAGCCCGCCACGGGAAGTATTGATCAGCATCGCCCCCGGCTTCATCTTGGCCAGCGTATCGGCGTTGATCATATGATGCGTTGCCGCAAGCAACGGGCAATGCAGGCTCACAATATCGCTCTTGCGCAATACATCTGCCAGCGGCTGATAACTCACACCCATCTCGCGGACACTGAAATTCGGAGCCACATCATAGGCCAGCACCTCGCAGCCAAAACCCAGCATGATCTTCGCAAAAACCTGCCCGATCTTGCCCGTCCCAATCACACCAATAGTTTTGCCATGCAGGTCAAAGCCCAACAAACCATCCAGCGCAAAATTTCCCTCCCGAACTCGCGTGTAGGCGCGATGCGTCTTCCGGTTCAAAGTGAGAATCATCGCCACAGCATGTTCGGCTACCGCAAACGGTGAATAAGCTGGCACACGCACTACAGCGATATGATTCCGCTTGGCCGCCTCAAGATCAATGTGATTAAAGCCCGCACTGCGTGCCGCAATCAGCTTCACACCCAAAGCCGCCAGCCCATCAATCACTGCCGCATTCAGCACATCGTTTACAAACACGCACACGCAGTCGTGGCCAGCCGCCAGCCCTACCGACTCTTCATTCAGATGCGCTGCAAGGTAGGTGATCTCATGCCCTTTCCTCGCGTTGTAATCGTCAAAGGCCCCACGGTCAAAATCTTTAGCGCTATAGAATGCCAGTTTCATAATACGTCCGCAAAACCCTTCTTAAGTTGCTTGAAAACAAGTCCGCCGGCAATAAACGCAACAGTGGCCCAGGCAGCCAGCAAAGCGAGTTCTTGCCAGTCCGGCATCCGGTGCGTCAGCATCCGGTCCCGATAAGCACGAACCAAAAACGACAACGGATTCAGTGCCGGCAGAAAGCGAAACCGCTCCGGAATCTGCTCTATATCGATAAAGATCGGAGTAATCCAGAACCACAAACTCAGCGCCACTGTCACAACTTGTGCTGTATCTCGAAGATAAACCTGAAACGCAGCCACCATCCAGGAAATCCCGATCGTAAACAACCCCAGCAACACAACATAAACAGGAAGCAAGAGCGCAAACTCGCTGATGCCACCATCAAAGAAAATCACTGCGGCCAGAGCGATCACAAAGGTCAACGCATGATTCACCAGCGAAGACAAAAACACACTTACTGGAATAATCTCACTCGGAAAAACCGTCTTCGTAATCAGATTCGA
>JBKJUN010000337.1:0-3478 GCA_046590555.1 Bryobacter sp.
CACGTCGCCAAACTCCTCGGCGAAACCGCAGACCTGATGGAGATCGCCGCAGAAGATGGCTTCCGCATCCGCAGCTATCGCAACGCTTCCAAAACCATCGAGGGCTATCCCGAGTCCGTGATGTCGATCCTCGAAGACAAGTCACGCAAGGTCACCGACATTCCCGGCATCGGCAAAGGCATCGCCGCAATCCTTGCCGAAATCGCCGAACGAGGCTCCTTCGAGCGTCGCGACGAAATGCTCCAGAAGTACCCACCCACTGCCCTCGAGATGCTCAAGATCCAGGGCCTCGGCCCCAAGTCCATCGCGGTCTTGATCGAGCACTTCCGCGTCTCCACCATTGACGATCTCGAACGCCTCTGCCGCGAACAAAAACTCCGCGACTTGCCCCGAATGGGCGCAAAACTCGAAGAGAAGATCCTCAAGTCAATTGCCATCTACCGTCGCTCCGCCGGCCGATTCCTGATCGACTTCGCCACCCAAACCGCCGAAGAACTCCAAACGCTCTTTTCAACCCTGCCCGGCATCTCCAGCATCAGCCCAGCCGGCAGTCTCCGCCGTGGCAAAGACACCATCGGCGACGTCGACATCCTCGTCGCAGGCCCCGAAGCAGTCCAGGCTCTCGACACCTTCGCCAAGTGGTCCAAAGTGGACGAGCTTCTGGCCAAAGGCGAAAACAAAGCCTCCGCCCGAGTGGGTGTGGAAGGCATCCAGGTCGACGTCCGCGCCCTCCCCACCGAATCCTTCGGTGCCGCCATGCAGTACTTCACCGGCAGTAAAGAGCACAACGTCAGCCTCCGCACCAGAGCCGTCAAGAGGGGCTACACGCTCAACGAATACTCCCTTTCGCGCGAGAGCGACAACCAGATCATCGCCTCACTCACCGAAGAAGAAATCTACAACGCTCTTGGGCTCGCCTTTATCCCGCCTGAGCTTCGCGAGAACACCGGCGAGATCGAAGCAGCCGAGCAAGGCAAACTCCCCACTCTCATCGAGCAGTCAGCCATCAAGGGCGACCTCCATATGCACACCCGCGAATCCGATGGCCGCGGCACCCTCGAAGAAATGGCCGCCGCCGCAGTTCAGATGGGCTACGAGTACATCGTCGTCACAGACCACTCCAAGGCCCTCGCCATGGCCAACGGCCTCGACGAAAAGCGCGCCATCGACTTCGCAAAAATGGTGGCCGGCATCCCAGACAACGAACTCGGCCTCAAGGTCTTCTCTGGCCTCGAATGCGACATCATGAAAGACGGCTCGATGGACCTCGACAACGATGCCCTCTCGCAACTCGATTTCGTCGTTGCCAGCGTCCACAGCCACATGAATCTCGACGAGCACGCCATGACAGACCGTCTCCTCGCTGCCCTCGAAAACCCCTACATCCACACCATCGGCCACCCTACCGGTCGCGTCCTTCTCCATCGCGATGCCTACGCCTACGCCTTTGAAAAAGTAGCCTCCAAAGCCGCTGAAAAAGGCATATTTATGGAAATCAACTCGAGCCCCGAACGTCTCGACCTCCACGCCTCCCTCATCCGCTCTGCCAAATCACGAGGCTGCAAATTCACTATCTCAACCGACGCTCATCACCCCAAACACTTCCTCAACATGCGCTACGGCATCAAGATGGCAAGAAGGGGCTGGCTCGAAACTGCCGACGTCATCAATACCCTGCCCCTGGCCCAATTCGAATCCACCATCCGCCAGGCCAGAGTGAAAAGAACACGCGCCTAGACGCGATACGATCAGGGAGTGATGTTTCCCCTCCTGGTCCTTGTCGCAACTATGTTAGGCCAATCGCTTCTTCCTGAGAATCCGCTCGAAGCAAGGCAGAACAATGGCCCGGCCAATACCGAAATCTTAGCCGTCGATGGTCAGGCCTTCACGCAATCCCTCCGCATTGAAACCACCCAGCCCGGCGGCAAACGAAGCGACTCTTCAGCCTCCTGGACCAACACAACTCCTATCGCCACAAGCGAAAGAATCAGAGTCTCCTTCTGGGTCCGCAAGACTGCCCCCGTTGATCGCTATAACATCCGCGCCACCCTCCGCTTCGAAGAAGCTAGCGTAGCCCCAATTCTCGATACCGTCTTTCCCATCAACACCGCCATCTGGACCTTCTACGCCTTCGACCTTACCGCCCCCAAGGCCTACGACCCTGGAACTCTGGCTCTGCGCTTCCTCCACGGCCAGGGCCCGCAAACCTACGAGATCGGCGACCTCCAGTGGACCCGCCAGCCAGCGCTCCCTGCCCTCAGTGCCGAAGGCGAACCCGTCGCCCCCATCGGCGATTGGGCCGGCAGTACCAGCTATTTCGATGGCACCTCCGGCGGTGGCTCAGCCCGTTTAGTCACAGCCGAAGGCCCCGGCTTCACCCAGGCCATGCGCATCACCACCAACGGCCCATCTACCGACATCTTTCGCGCCGCCCTTACCTGGCCCCTAAACCGCGCCACCGTGCGCAATGACGTCATGCACGCCAGCTTCTGGGTCCGTCGCGTCTCCAGCTCAAGTTCCACAATCCAGGCCACAGCCATCGTGGAACGCAACGGCGGAACATTCTCAAAATCCCTACAGATTAGCCTCCCAGTCGAAACAGACCAGTGGCAGCGATTCCAGATGCCATTCCGCATGGATGACAACTACGCTGTCGGCGGCGCACTCTTCCGTTTCCAGTTCGGAGGAGGCCCACAGGTTTTTGAAATTGCAGACGCGAAGCTGCTCCACTACGGCACCCGTGCCACGCTTGAACAACTCCCCGTCGAATTCACCTACCCCGGACGCAACGCCGTAGACGCAACATGGAAACGCGACGCCCTCTCTCGCATCGAAGCCGACCGCAAGATCGACCTCAGCATTCGCGTAGTCGACCCAGGGGGCAATCCCGTCAAAGGCGCCACAGTCGCCGTGCAGCAACTCTCGCAAGCCTTCCGCTACGGCAGCGCCATCACCGCCGGTGGCATCATGGGCGCCACCGCCGACGACGCTCAATACCGCAGTCGTATCGAGAGCCACTTCAACACCATCGTATTTGAAAACGATCTCAAATGGCCCTTCTGGGAGGCCTCAAACAGCTTCCCGCAATCTCGCACGCGCAATGCCATCCGTTGGCTTGAAGACCGCCAGATCCCTATCCGTGGGCACGTTCTGGTCTGGCCCAGTTGGCGCAATAGTCCCGCAGACCTCCCCAATCTAAGCCCCGAAGCGCTCCGTACCAGAATCGACAACCGCATCCGCAACGTCCTCACAGACTCAGGCGTAGCTGGCAAGATCTACCACTGGGATGTCCTCAACGAACCCTACGACAACTTCGACATCCAGGGCCGCATCGATGGCGTCTCCGGTGTCCCCGCCTCCCAGGGCAAGCTGGGCAATGAAGAAGCCCTGCGCTGGTTTGAACTCGCCCGTCAAATCGACCCCAATGCCAGGCTCTTCCTCAATGACTACAACCAGTTCGAATCCGGCAACGCCAACG
>JBKJUN010000539.1:0-2401 GCA_046590555.1 Bryobacter sp.
GCAAAGAAGCCGGCACTTTGCATGGCGGCGATGATCATGTCGCGGATTTGATTGGCTGCTTCGCCACCGCTGAGTTCGTGGATGTGGAGGCGGCGGATGCGGAGGAGTTGGGTGAGACCTTCGTCGAGGGGGCTTATCGACGGTGAGTCGACTCTAACAATAGGAGGAGCAATAGGAGGAGATGGTACTGGCTGTTCGGGGGTAATGGGTGGTGTGGACGCAGGTTTCTCTGCGGCCGAGGCCGCAAAGCCTGACCAGCCAAACCCGAGCAGCAATTGCTTAGCTGCGGTACGCCTTCCGGGCTTCATCGTCCTGTACCTTTACTTTCAATCCTGTCCTCGCTTCCAGGCTGGCAAGAGTTGGACGGATTGACGACTTTGGTAGGCGCAGTACCAAGGCCTGATCATATCCCTTTTCGTCGCGGTAGTGGAGAGTCAGAAAATGATCGCGCTTTTTGCTGAGCAGGAACATCGGGGAAATCAGGATCGCTTCGAGATAGCGGCGGTCGACCTTTTGGCCGTACTCAATGGAGCGAACCTGGCTGTAGAGGATCGTTACTTTCTGCTGCTTGCTGCCGAATACCATGAGGTCAGTCTGATCCATGGCGAGGCGACCGTCCTGACCGCTCTTGAAGTTGGATAGCGTGCCGCCAACAAACTCAGCTTTGCTGTCGGCTGCGTCGAGCCCCATCAGGCAGAGGACCAGACAGAGAACCAATTCGATTCGGAGCCGGCCAAATTGTCGCATCATAACCATAGTGGAAAGAGTGTGAATAAAATCTCAATAATTTCTAAGGCTGGGCACCTAGTTGGGGGTGTACTACGCACGGCTGACATGCCGACGCGGAGACCCGTGCTGCGGGATCACTTCGAGAGCTCGCTTAACAATGTGTTTATCGTGGGGGATCTGGCGGGGGCTCCGGTGATCAAGCTGGCGCTGGAACAGGGGGAGGAACTCGCGCAGTATTTGAGCGGGTTGTTGCGGGTGGGTGGTTTGGCTGTCGATTACGATGTGGTGGTGGCAGGGGCTGGGGCTGCGGGCTTAGCTGTTGCGTTGCGGTTGAAGGAGAAGGGGCACCGGGTGCTGGTGATTGAGAAGTCGGAGCTGGCGGCGACGTTTCGGGATTTTCCGCAGGGGAAGTTCATTTACGCGGAGCCGGTGTCGCGTGAAAACATTTCTGCTCTTGATTTTACTGAGGCGCCGAAAGAAGAGTTGATCGAGCGTTGGCAGCGGCAGGTTGCGGCGGCTGGGATCCCGTTGCACTGCGGGGAGGCGCTGACTGGTGTGACGCCTGGGGTGCCGCTGCTAGTGGAAACCGAGAAGGCTGAATATAAGGCTCGCTTCCTCGTGTTGGCTAGCGGAGTGAGGGGGAATCCGCGCAAGTTGGGTTTGGCTGGGGAGGATCAGCCGCATGTTCTGCACAAGCTCTATAATCCGGGTTTGTATGTTGGAAAGAAGATTCTGGTGGTGGGTGGCGGGAATAGTGCGGCCGAGGCGGCGATTGCGTTGAGCGAAAAGAATCAGGTGACGCTGATGCACCGAGGGGCAAGGTTGGAGCGGCTTTTTGCCGAGAACCGGCGGAGGCTTGAAGGCTCGGGCGTAGAAGTAAAACTGAATACAGAGCTGCAGTCGTTTGATGGGCCTTATGATGCGATTTTTGTCTTGATTGGCGCAGATCTACCGGCAGGCTTTTTGAAGTCGCTGGGGATCCGGCTAGAGAATGAGTGGGACTGGAAGCGATGGCTTGGGCTGCTTGTGACGTTTGCGATCGCTTACTCAATTTACGGGATCAAGCTGGGCAAGGGTGAGGAGTTCTGGCCTTATCGTGGCTGGGGCTATGAGGCGATGAGCTTCTTTGGGCGGGGGTGGAGTTTCTGGTATACGGTGCTCTATACGGCGGTGGTGACGGTGTTTGGATTGCAGGCGATGAAGCGGTGGGGGATCGATAAGAAAGACAAGTTCCAGATCTACCGCTTTGCTTCGCTGATTGGCTTTCAGTGGATCTTCTTCTTTTTGATTCCGGAATTTTTGTTTGCCTGGGCGGTGAAGTATCAATGGGTGGGGGAGAGCCTGGCGAAGGATCCGAACTTTGCCAATAATGCCTGGCGGAGCTACGGGATTGTTTATGCTTGGCCCTTGTTTTTCTACACGTTTTTCTCGAACCCGAGTGATGTGTGGATTGTGTGGGGCGTGATCTTGAGTTTTGTGCTTTTGCCTATTTTGGTGTTGTTTCATGGCAAGCGGTATTGCACCTGGATTTGCGGTTGTGGCGGTTTGGCAGAGACACTGGGGGACCGGTGGCGGCATCTGGCACCGAAGGGCCGAACGGCGATCTCATGGGAACGGATGAATCTGATCGTGCTTGGGGCGGCCGTTGTGGTGACCGTGCTGATGCTGGGGC
>JBKJUN010000574.1:0-11920 GCA_046590555.1 Bryobacter sp.
CGCGACGTGGTTCGGGGAGCGAAGAATCTGGGCAATCAAAGACGCTCAGCAGTTCGGTCCGGATCGAGCGAGCCGATTCAGCGTAGACGGAGCGGCGATAAGTCTCCGGCCCAAACTTGTCCATCGGGAAGTAGGTCGCAACGTTGTCGACGGTGTACTTATAAAGGCGGAAGCTTGGGCCACCGATTTGAGAATTGAGTTTTCCCGAGACGAAGAGCATGGAGTCGCGCAACGATTCCGCATCGAGACGCTGAGGCGGGAAGCGCCAAAGCAGGCGAGAGTCGGCGTCGATCTTGGCGGCCTCGGGGATATGGGCACTGGATTGGCGGTAGGCTTTTGAAAGCAGGATCTCGCGGTGTAGTGGCTTCATCTTCCAGCCATTCGCAATCAGGCGCTGGGCGAGATAGTCGAGAAGTTCCGGATGCGTAGGTCGCTCGCCGTTGTAGCCGAAGTCAGATGGAGTAGCGACTATGCCACGCCCAAAATGGTAGTGCCAGATCCGATTGGCAATCACGCGAGGAGTCAGCGGATTCTTGTCGTCGGCAAGCCATTGAGCAAACTTGAGCCGACGCTCTTTCTCGGGTGCTTCGAGCCTAACGCTAAAGGAAGCAAGCGGAGAATCAGCGAGAGTGCTGAGACTTGCCGGAATGATCGCTTCGCCTCTCTGCATCACGTTGCCTCCCTTCAGCAGGTAAACAGCCTCAGCGGGTTGCTTGAAAGTTCCTGCATAAGCCAGTGGCAATGCTGGGATCTTCTTCAGGGCAGCTTCAAGGTCTTTGATGGATTGCTCGCTGGCGAGGAAGTCAGCACGGTCTTGAACAGCCAGTGCTTCTAATGTCACCAGGCGGTCAAGATCCGTTGGGCGATGTGGAAGCCGGTTCTCACTGGTGGCAAGAGTCGTCCAACTCTGACCGTCGAGTGAGACTTCGAGCTTGTAGCTGGAAACCGTATTCTGCTGGAACTTGCCCTGAAAAGCACGGACCCGATCTGTCGACCACGCCACCTTCTGGATGCTGGTTGACTTGGGGAACTCGATAGTGATGAAGGCTGGCCCATTGCCCTCAGAAAACCAGCGCTTATCGAAGTTGCCGTCGTTCAAGTGGCGCTGATGATAGGCGTCCGGATTACCGTCTGCGATACGTGTTGAGCTGACCTTGATCGTTGCACCTGCAGCAATATTAACCCCAGCAGGTGAGAAGACTTCAATTTCGTCCAGGCCGCCGGGAAAGCCAAGCGGAGCTGAGATTCTGATCTGAGTCGCATTAGTGGGCTCCAAGGTCTCTTCGGTTCCAAAGGGCGAAACAGGGCTTCGGTATTGGGATTTGAGTGCCGCTTCGGCGGCGACTCGTTGCTCCTTGGTTTGAGCGGTCAGTGCTTCAATCCTTTCCCTGGCAAACTTGATCTGCCTTTCGACAGGGCCAGCAACTTCATCTCTTTTGGCCTTATCGACAAGAGAAGCGATGGCACGTTCACCGTGGGTCAAGCCATTCATAATGGCGGCGACGCGGTAATAATCGGCTTGTTCGATTGGATCGAATTTGTGGTCATGGCAGCGGGCGCAGTTTACGGTTAGACCCAGGAAGGAGGAGGCAGTTGCGTTGACGATGTCGTCGAGATCGTCGGCTCGCTGTTGACGGGTTGCGGCAAGGTTTGAATTGCCGACTGTGTCGTGTGGGCCAGCAACCAGAAAGCCAGTCGCGACATCGACAGTTGGATCGAGCGCGTCTCCCGCAAGCTGCTCCATCATGAAACGGTTGAACGGGAGATCCCGGTTGAAAGCTCCGATGACATAGTCGCGGAAAGGCCAGGCATTGGGGCGGACATGGTTCTGCTCGTAGCCGTGAGATTCTCCATAACGGATGACGTCCAGCCAGTGCCGGCCCCAGCGCTCGCCGTAAGCAGGAGAAGCGAGCAGACGATCAATCAATTTTTCATAGGAGTCAGTGGCAGGATCTGCGAGGAAGACATCGATCTCTCCTGGAGTGGGCGGCAAGCCGGTAAGGTCAAAGGTGACACGCCGGATCAAGGTGCGGCGATCAGCGGGTGGGGAAAGTTTAAGACCCTTGGCTTGGAGCGCAACCTCGATGTGTTGGTCGATGGATCTGCCATTGGACTGGATCGGTTGAAGAGACCACCAGTTCCGAGTAGCCTTGACGCGAAGAGACAGAGTCCCCTGCCAGGGAGCTCCACCGGCCAACCAAGCTTTCAATTCATCGCGTTCCTCAGCAGGAAGACCACCGCCCGGAGGCATCTGGCCTTTCTCGATTCGTTCCAGCAGTCGACCGGATAGAACTCGCTCGGCATCCGAGCGCGAAACCAGGCTTAGATTGCCCATCTTTGAAGACGGGTTGTGACAGGAGAGGCAGCGCTTGGTGAGGATCTGCGCCGGGTCAGCCCAGGTAATCGTTGCAATGCAGCATAGGATGAGAAGACGCATATTGCCTCTATTTCTCGGTCTCCATCATACGCGCCACGGGTTTGGCAAAGCAGGCGAAGACAAGGGCGACGATGATACAGAAAGCACCGATCCCTCCAAAGAGCTGTGGAAGGGGAAGCTTTTCGTAAAGGCTAGCAAGTCGGCCGCCGATGTAGTTGCCGCTGGCAATGGACATGAAGAAGACGCCCATGATGAAGCCACCCATGCGGGCGGGGGCCAGTTTGGTCATGGCGCTAAGGCCCACCGGTGAAAGGCAGAGTTCGCCAACCGTATGGAGAAAGTAAGTACCGATCAGCCAGATCGGAGAAACCTTTGCCCCACCAGTGGTCATCTGGGCACCGAACATGAGCCAGATGTAACCCAGGCCGACGAATACGAGAGCAATTGTGAACTTGATCGGAACACTGGGCTGGCGATCACCCATCCTGATCCAGAGGGCGGCGAAGAGAGGAGCGAGAGGAATCAAGAAAGCCGAATTGAAGCTCTGATACCAGGTTGAAGGGAAGAGCTGCACGGTGTTCTGTTCGGCAAAGAGGTTCAGCGTCGAACCGGCCTGTTCAAAGCTCGACCAGAAGAGGGTCGAGATGAAGAAGAGGATGCAGACGACTGCAAGGCGGCGGCGCTCGAAGACATTCGGGCTGCCCTTGAAGAGAAGGAAGCCTAAGACTGCGATGACGATCGTGAGCAGCACGGCACCGAAAGAATCGGCCAAACCTTCAGCACTTGGGGAGATCAGAAAGATTGCGGCAGCAATAGCAAGCATCGTGGCGAGGCCGTATTTGAGCCACTGCTGATTGGATTGCTGTTCGATGATGTTTGAAGCAGGGACGGCTTTGAAGACACGTTCGGGGAAGTTCTTTGAGCCCAGATGGAATTGGATGATACCGATGATCATGAAGAGCGAGGCAACGGGGAAGCCATAGCGCCAGTTGACGCGCTGAGCAAGATAGCCAACAACCAGTGGCGAGACGAGTGCACCGATGTTGATGCCCATGTAGTAAATAGAGAAGCCGGAATCGCGGCGGTTGTCATTCTCTCGATACAGCGTTCCGACCATGGTGGAAGCATTCGTTTTCAGTAGCCCCGTTCCGAAGACAATTACTGTGAGGCCTAAGTAAAACGTGACATGGCCGGGGAAGAACATCAGGCCGTTGCCGATTGCAATCAGCAGGCCGCCCAGAAGGACACAGTTGCGCAGGCCAAGGAACTTGTCTGCCAGCCAACCACCAGGCAAAGCAAGCAGATAGTTCATCGAAGCATAAAGGCTGTAGATGGCGCTGGCTTTGGCGATGGAGAAGCCGAGACCGCCGGTGGACGGGTCCGCGACCATATAGAGGAGGAGGATGGCACGAAGGCCGTAGTAGCTGAATCTCTCCCACATCTCGGTAAAGAAGAGCGTGGAGAGGCCTCGGGGATGCCCAAAGAATGCGGTGTCGGTATTTACGGTAGCCAAGCTACTTATCGTAATGCAGTTGGATTGGGGTATGTGTCGCGATCTTCAGCCGAGTCGCGGACGGTCGTGCAGGACCAATCTTTTTCGATGAGGATGTCGAGGTTGCCGGTCTTGGCCGAGCGGCCCACTTCTTCGTCGTTCGAAGCCCATTTTGCGGCCCAGCCGCGAGGGACTTCGATTGTGAGAGTGTCATCGTTGAAATTTGCCGTGAGGTCCTCGACGTGGCTGGGATGCACGGCAAAGTGGAAGGGCCTGAGCGTAGGAAGGGTCTCCACGATGGTGTGGCCCTGAGCAAGATGATCTACCTCACCTTTGAGGAGGCGGAGGCGGATTGTGTTGGCGCGCAGTCGGAGTTTCATGGCTAGTTCAAGTAGTAGGTGCGGTAGAGCGTGTCGCGCTGTTTGGGTACGAAGCCGGCATCGCGGATTAGGCGGCGGAGGTCTTCTTCGCTGGCATGGAAGTTGGCACCAGCCTGAGAGACGACGTTCTCTTCAATCATGATGCTACCAACATCGTTGCCGCCAAAACGCAGCCCCATCTGGCAGATCTTAAGGCCCGGGGTGACCCAGCTGGTCTGGATATTGCAGACGTTGTCCAGGTAGACGCGGCTCAATGCGAGCATCTTGAGGAATTCGACGGCAGTAGCTTCTTCCTTGACGAAGCGACCCAGGGAGGTGCCTTCGCGCTGAAAGGCCCAGGGGATGAAGGCCGTGAAGCCACCAGTCTCGTTCTGGAGACGGCGGACCTCTTCGAGATGATTGAGGCGGTGTTCGATAGTCTCGCCGGTGCCAAACATCATGGTGGCAGTGGTGCGGACGCCAAGCTTATGGGCGGTGCGGTGGACGTCGATCCATTCTTCGGTATTGCACTTGAGACGGGCAATGCGATGGCGAACTTCGTCGTCAAGGATCTCGGCACCTGCGCCGGGGATGGACTGGAGACCGGCATCCCGGAGGCGAGCGATTGTGTCGTAGATGGTGATGCCAGAGATGGTTGCGATGTTGAGGATCTCTGGAGCACTCAAGAAATGAAGCCAGATGCGGTCGCCAAATTTGTCTTTGATGGCGCGGCAGAGGTCTTCATACCATTCGATCTTGAGTTCGGAATGGAGGCCGCCTTGCATCAGGACCCCGGTGCCACCGAGGTCGATCGTTTCCTGGATCTTCTGGTAGATCGTTTCCTTGGAAAGGATGTAGCCTTCGGGGGAATTCATCGGACGGTAGAAGTTGCAGAAGGTGCAGTATTCCGTGCAGAAGTTGGTGTAGTTGATATTGCGATCGATGATGTAGCTGGCAACATTCTCCGGGTGCCACTTTTTGCGGACGGCATCGGCCTGCATACCGAGGGCGATGAGGTCGTCGGAGTTGAAGAAGTCGAGGGCTTGCTCTCTGGTCATGCGGGGTGCTTCTCCTCCATTTTCATGGCTTCTTCGATGTAGAGCTTCATGCCGCGTTTGTGATCTTCAGTGAGCTCGTACTGGATGATGCTGTCCATGTACCTATAAGCTAGGCCGGGCCAGATGTTTCGCTCGGCTGTTTCAGCCATGACGATTTCGGAGAGGTGCGCTTTGCCGAATTCATAGGAGGCTTCGAGGATCTTTGCCAGTTCGGGTTCCTGTTTGTGACCGGCCCAGATGGCGAAGACCATTGGCAGAGATGTGAGTTTAAACCATTCCTCTCCGAGGTCGAGGGAGTGGAGGCCATCGGCGTTGGGGTCAAGGCGGAGGGCGGGGTCGCCAATAATCAGGGCAGCATCAGACTTCCCAAGCATGGCGGCGAGGTCAGGCGGCATGACGCTGGTTTCAGGAGTTACTTTGTAGCCCTGGTCGAGGATGATGCGAGCGAGCATGACTGAAGATCTGGACGAGGAGTCGAGGGCGAGAGTGCGGATCTCAGGAATTGGCACTTTGCTGATGAGCTGGATGCTGCGAACTGCGCCGGTGCAGGCGATGCCGAGAGAGCCGATCTGGGTGAGGTGCTGACGGGCGGCTTCGATCACCGGGACGAGGCCGGCATCAACTTCTTTGCTTGCCAGACGCTGGGCGCAAATCGAAGGGAGGTCGAAATCGAGTTGGACCTGGCCGTGTTGTGGACCGGACATTAGGCCCCAAACGAGGGGGCGGGTGTTGAGATAGCTAACCGCAGAGAGATGCATCACTACTAATAGGATGCGAAAATTATGGTCGCGATGGTGAACCTTCTTGCTGGAACGGTAGACAGTACTCGCGCGTCTCTGAAATTGATGCGCAGTTTTTTCGTTTTTCTGGTGATTTCGGCCTCGCTGCCGGCGGATGTGCGATACCAGTTGCGCTGCGAAATCGAGAGCAGTGACAAAGTAGTGAGCAAAAGTGGTGCACTAGCCGATGCCATGAAGGACTGTTCCTCTCAGATTCTACAGACGGCCGACCGGCAGATGATTCGCAATGGCAAGTCGACGCAGATCATCGAGTTTGGAACCGAGACGACATTTTTGATGGATCACACCAGGAAGACCTGGACGAAGAATGGGGCTGGGCAAGCAGATCTTGCGGCGCAGGCGGCTATGGAGCAGTTGAAGCAGATGGGGGCAGTGTTCAAGATGACCTCAAACCAAGTGGCCGAAAAAAAGCAGATTGCTGGTTTTGAATCCAAGGGCATCGCGAGTTTGCTCCAAATGAGTTTCAATTTCCCGGGGATGGATAAGGGCATGAGTTCGAACGCTTTGATGGAAGTTTGGGTCAGTAAGACAGCGCCGGGGGCTAAAGATATCCTTGCCTATGCGGCCAAGAACGGGCCGGGAGCGTCGCCGACGATGAGGATGATGAGCCAGTTCTTGGCTACTGTTCCGGGCGGGAACCAGTTGCTGAAAGAGGGATCCGGGTTGATCGGTCAGTTGATGGAGATGACGATGACGATTCAGACCAAGGGGCTGGAAGATACGTTGAACCTGAAGATGACTTTGCGGGCTCAAGGGTTTGATGAGGCACCGATCCCGGCGTCTGAGTTTGCGGTTCCGGCTGGGTACAAGGAAGTGAAGTAGGTGAAGCTGCTGCTGATTGGATTGCTGGCAACAAGCTTGTGGGGTGATGCCCGATACAAGCTGGCTTACCGGGTGAAAGCAAATGTTCTGATCCAATTGGTAGCGAGTCTGGCTGGGCTGAGCAAGCTGAACAGCGATGGGGAGGAAGTGATCCTTAAGGGGAGCAGAGTGATGATTCGTGGGGAGAAGACATCGCTCATCCTTGATTATTCAACTGGAAAAATGGTTCTAATCGATCATTTGGACAAGACTTTCGAGCGGCTGCGAATTGAGGATATGCAAAAGAGGATAGCAGCGGATATCCCGGGGCCAATGGTTGATGGATTGAAGCGGATCTTCCCGGGCGGGGGCGGAGGTATTGCCAACGAAGTAAGGATTGAGAAAACCGGAGACAAGTCGGTGATGAAGAGTCTTGAGGCTTTTCGGGCGAAACATGGCTTGAGCTATCTGCTGCCGGCAATGGAAAGTATCGTTTCCCTGACTCCGACGGTAGCCAAGTCGATTGAAGCTGTGAGACAAGGCGGGGAGCTGGCAGAAGCGCTGAGGATCCAAATTGGGGTGAACGGAAAGATCGTTGATGCGCTGGTTGAGATTCGAGATTACCGGGAAGGCGCAGTAGGGGATAAGGAATTCCAGCCACCTGCCGATTATTCAGAAGTGAAATGATCCATTTGGACGACATCGCGCCGCTATTCATTTTGCTAGATTCTATTTGGAGATTGTTACCATGAAAACTGTTGTGATTGCATTGATGATTTCTGGACTGCTGATGGCAGATTTCAGATATGACCAGACGACTCGGATTACCAAGGGGATGGTAACCAAAATGGCTTTTGGCAAGAAGCCGGAGCCCACAACAACTTCCCATTTCTTCAAGGGGTCGCGGATGGCGACAACGTCGAAGGACAGCAAGACAATCATTGATTTTGACAAACAGGTATTCACAACGGTGAATCTGGCGAAACAACAGTATTGGCAAATGACATTTGAAGAAATGCGTCAAATGATGGCCGACTTGCAAGCAGATATGAAGGATGCAGGCAAAGGCAAAGACGCATCTTTAAACATGAAGTTTGATGCCAAGGCGACAGGGGTGGAAAAGGAAGTCAGCGGATTTAATGCCAAGCAAGTGATCTTCACAATCGAGACGGGTGCATCTGACGGCAAGCAAAGCGGGACGATGATGAAGATGGTGAACGATAGCTGGCACAGTGAGGCTGTGCCTGGTTACGGTGAGTACAAAGCCTTTCATGAGCGATTGAAGGATAAGGCAAACTGGCTGGGAATGGGCGGGAATCCGATGGCGCAGGTGGGCGGCCAGCCCGGCATGGTTGAGGGCATGAAGAGAATGGCCGAGGAGATGCAGAAAACTCCTGGGATTGCCGTCCTGACGATCTCGCGTATGACAATGCCAGGCATGAATATGGATATGTCTGGTGGTGGCGGCAATTCGGATCAGGCGGCTGGCCGGGGGATTGGCGAATCGATGGGCGGACTGGTAGGTGGAGCTCTCAGTGGCAGGCTTGGCGGTTTTGGCCGCAAGAAGAAAACGGAAGCAGAGGCCGCTCCAGATAAGCAACCACAGGCAGCAGCGACCGAAAACAAGCCGGGAGAAGGAATGCTGATGATGGAATCCTTCTCAGATTCAACCGGATTTTCGACAGCCTCGATTGGTGAGGACGTATTTGCCATACCGGCTGGATTCACCAAGGTGGAACCGGAAATGTCGAAACGACGCAAGAAATAGCACTCAAACCTAAGTTAAATCTGCGCCGCACCAGAACTGGTTCAGCAAGCCCAAGACGAATTGGTACAGGTGGACCCTTCCAGCCCGAAATCTGAAAAACCTTAGTTTCTTGGGTGCATTTTTTGTTTTATTCTAAATACTAATAAATTGGAAACAATGAAAGATTGGTTACAGACAAACGAGAAAAATGCAGTGAGTTCAGGAATCTGGAACAGCGGCTGCCATTTAGGAATGCTACCGGTACTGACGGCCCATCTGTACTTATTTGCCTTTGCCGCAGCCGCACAGCAACAATCATTGAGGGTCGGCTCGGCCATCCAAGAACCACACGCCTATCAGGATGTTAGCCAGAAGCCAAAAGGTTTCTTTGTAGATGTTATGACCGAGGCTGGGAGACGTGCGGGTTATCAAGTGCAATGGGTATTCCGCGGAGAAGGTCTGGATGATGTTGTGTCCGGAAATTTCGCCGATATCTATGCAGGAGGTTATGCGACACCGGATCGCAAGAAGCGATTCTTTGTTACGCAACCTTGGTGGCGGGACGAGAATTACATCGTCGTGCAGGAATCAAATCCAATCCATCATTCTTCTGACCTTGCAGCGCGAACGCTGCTCTACGAGTTGCGCCCTCCGCTTCCTGTCCCGCTCGAAAAATTGATTCCGGGCGTTAAGGCAATGCCCTTAGCATCCCGACCGGATCGACTCGAGGCAATCTGCATTGGGAATGCCGATGCCGGACTTTTTAATCATATTGCGCTGATGCAATTAATTCAAAACCGGCCCGGGGGCTGTAAAGAAGTTTCGCTTCGAATCATTCCCCAAAACGAAGTGGATGTTGGATTTTCTATCATTGCGCCACTGGCTCGTCAGAAAGAAGCGCAGGATCTTCGGCAGGCTATCGAAACAATGGCCCTCGATGGAACTTTGGCTGCACTCGCAAGACAGGCCAAAATGTTTCCGATACAGGGCCAGGAGCTGACTGTTCCGGGATATTTTGCCAGACATCAGTTCACTATTTGGACAATGGTGGGAATCTCGCTTCTAGTCATCGGTTATTGGCTGTCCCAGTTGAGAAACAGCCATCTGCTGGCATCGGCAAACCTAAAGAAATCCAAAAACGATTCGATTGCCAAGGATACCTTTCTGGCAACTATGAGCCATGAGATCCGAACCCCAATGAATGCTGTTTTGGGCTATCTAGATTTATTGCAAGACACGCCGCTCCGGCTCGATCAGCAACAATTCGCCAACGATATCCGTATGTCGACGAGGTCTTTACTGCGCACGCTTAGCGACATCCTCGAATTTTCGAAGATGCGTTCCGATACTGTTCATCTCAACTTGAAGCCCGGCGACCTGACGGAGCTCATCGACAATGCCTCCCGATATGGAGCACTGGCTGCCGAGGCCAAACACTTGGAGTTGATCGTCCGACTCGATCCTGCCGCTCCCCGATTCGTTGTAATGGACGAAGGACGGCTTCAGCAGATAATTGAAAACCTCGTTTCCAATGCCATCAAATTCACAAGTTCTGGCTATGTTCGTGTGAACGTTGCGTTGAAGTCGCCGGAGCAAATCGAGATCACTGTCAGAGATACTGGAATCGGAATTGTCGAAGACAAGCTGGCGAAGATTTTCGAACCCTTTCAGCAATTGGACTCAGGCAACACGCGACGCTACGAAGGCGTTGGCCTGGGGCTTTCGATCGTGCGTCAGATTGTGACCGCAATGCATGGCACGATCAAAGTAGAAAGCAAGCCCGGTTTTGGAACGCATTTTCACATCCTCGTCCCGATTAAACAGGTAGACGAGAATCAGGCTTGGATTGAGGATCTCCGTGACAACAAGAATGGCCAAGTCGCACTGATCGCCGACCAAAGCGAGAACCTTGCTGTATTGCGTGAGTACCTAAGTTGTACGGGAAACAGGCTCGTTCATTTTCATAATGTGAAACAGGCCAGGGCAATGCTCAACGCGGAGTTGAGCTCGGAATCTGGAATTCAAAAAGTTTTTATAGAAGCAAGCTTGCTGGCTGATAGTGAAGATTCAGTCCAGTGGCTTCGCACTCTAAATTCGGCGTCCTCCCCGCAATTGATTCTGGTCGGCACTTTCACCGCCATCCGGCTCATCCATCCATCGCTCAGGGATCAGTTCGATGCAATCTTGAATTGGCCTGTGAGCCCTGGAAATCTCCTCAGCTTGAAATCTTCACTCTTGCCTGCTGTGATCCACAGCCCATCTATCGAATTGCGGACATCCGTACTTGTCGTGGACGACAATGCAATCAACCGAAGAATCAGCAGTGCGTTGCTCTCCAAGCTAGGCTGCATTGTGCAAACAGCAGAAGATGGAAAAATTGCCGTCGACATGTGCCGCCAGGATTCCTTTGGGATTGTTCTTATGGATTGCCAGATGCCCAACATGGATGGCTTTGAGGCCACTCAACATATCCGGACGCTCTCGACCGGCGGAAAGCAGCTTCGAATCTATGGAACCAGTGCCAGCACCGAACCGGAAACGGAGAGTAGATGCCTTGACTCTGGCATGAATGGCTACCTTCCAAAACCGATTTCGATCAAGGATCTTGAAGCTCTGCTCGCACAGATCCAGAGCTAGTAACCAAGCCTGACAATCCCTCTGAAAATACTGACATCTCACAACCCTGAGGTCAATTTCTCGGTCGCATTATTTGTTTTGGACTACTACGAAGGAAGTGCCGGAAGCCTGCTTGAGTCGCAATTGGCACAGAAATCATTTTTCGCGGAGCCACTGCCAAAGGCAGCTATGGATCGTCTCGAGCGACGGTCGATCCTGATTGCATCGGCGCAGGATAATCCGGCTTAAGAGTTGTACATAGGCGGATCTTAGGGGTGCAAGCCAGCACAGCCTTCAATGAGCCAAGTTTCAAGCTCTTCCAGTCCGCTGTTCACTTGAAGTTTTCTACAAGCATCAAATCCTGTTCGCTCCGATCAAATTGGGAGACCACAACGTAGGTGCCGTCGGGCGATACAGTCAAACCGAGCATTACTTTGTCGGATGTAGCCAAAGTGCTCACCTTGCCGGTAGCGAAATCGAAGAAGCGTATGCTGAAGCGGTCTTGGATGAAGTAAATGCCATTTGAGGTTGGCCCAAAGGTGGCCCAGTGGCCAATGTTGATCCCGAGATTCGTTTCTGCACCGCCTTCCACGGGCATGCTGAATAGCGTGTCCTTGGGATCGTTGAGCAACTTTGTGTAGAAGAGCAGCCTGCCATCGGGGGATTCGAA
>JBKJUN010000920.1:0-4285 GCA_046590555.1 Bryobacter sp.
GTAATCGGCCCGTCCTGCCGCTCGATGCGACGCACCAGCGTCGAGTCATCCGCGATCTTCATACTGCGCGCCCGGTCTAAAAGATAAACATAGGGGTAGCGGTCTTCACCGCCAATCACGATGATGTCTTTAGCCGGATGCCGCGCCACCGCATAAAGCTCCGTTTTCAACTGATTCGCATTCTCAAGAAAAGCCCCCGATGCCGCGTCGTTGATCTTGGCAGCCCTGTCACGAGAGATGGAAATGAATCGCTTCGAATCAACTCCAAAGATAGTCGAGAGCACCCAGTCTTCATGGTTGCCAATCTTGTAGAGTTCTTTGGCGCTCGATGTCTCAAAAACATGCACCGTGTTGTCAGCCGCGCCAACCGCGATCCGTGAAGAATCAGGAGCAAGCGAGGCACCAAAAACAGTATCGGAAGTAAGCGTCGCATTGCGCAGCATCTTCCCGGCAGTCGGGTCCCACACCTGCACTTCGCCAAATCGGGCAGGCGTGCCACCACCGGCAATCAGCAGCTTGCCGTCCTTGGAATAAGCAAGAGAAAGGATCCGCTCCGCCTTACCCTGCAAGCGCAGCGGCGGTGTCTTCGCATCGAGTGCATGAATCAAAATCTCGCGATTCCCAGACACAGCCAGGTGCTGCCCATCTGGAGAAAAGCGCAAACTATTGATCACCGGTGGCTGCAAATAGACTGTCGGCTTATTCAGATCTGTCGCAGCAGCAGTGTCATCCTTGGCTCCAGCTCGAATCCATTCACGAAACAAACTGATTTCAGTTTCAGAAAGCGAAGGACGCCCCAGCGGCATACGCGGTTGCTTGGCAGCGACAAGGTATTGAACTACGATGCTGTCTTCCGGCTGCCCGGCGATCCAGGCCGCACCGAGCCGCCCACCCTTGGTGGCATCGGCATGAGTGGTAAGGTCAAGTCCGGCAGCTTTGGAGGCTGGCTGGTGACAACCAGTGCAATGCTTTTGCAGCAAAGGCTGGATATCTGTTTGATATGAAGGTGCCGCAGCGAGAAAAAGTAAGCTAGCGAAGAACATGAAATGGCTGTGGAAATTATTTCATGTTTCGCTACTCGACGATAGCCTGCATGACTGCGCTTTCAAAATCTCGATCCAATTGCCGGTTCGAATTGTCAGTCTGGATCATCATGATGCCGACGATCTTCTCTTTTGGATCAATCCAGAAATGCGTACCAAAGGCCCCGTCCCAGCCGTAGCTCCCGGCAGAGACCCGCTGCCCTGCGGCAATCGGATCGCTAGTTACCTGCACGCTCAAACCGAAGCCACGTCCCGGAGCACGGCCAGGCAAGGTATCAGGTACAAATACGCTTGCCATCAGATCCACAGTTCGAGGGCTCAATAGCCGCTTCCCATTCCACTTCCCACCATCCAGCAGCATCTGAGCGAACACTGCATAATCTTGAATCGTGGAGTACAGCCCACCACCACCGGATAAGTATTCACGCCCATATAGATTCAGCATCGGATGCTTGGCTTCCAGTCGAGTCATTTGGTCCGCCGCCCGGTGATAGCTAGTAACGATGCGAGCCTGCATCTCACCCTGCGGGTGAAACGAGGTCTCCTTCATGCCCAACGGATCAAAAAGTCTTTCCTGCAAAAACTTTTCGAAACTTTTACCAGAAGCCACTTCCACCACTCGCCCAAGCGTATCGAAGGCTGCCAGAGCACTGTAGCCCCAGCGCGAGCCCGGTTGAAAGTCTAGCGGTGCCGATCCCAAAAGCGGCACAAGTTCGGGCAAGGTATCGGTCGTCTTCTTCGAGAGCTTTGCCAGCTCGGCTCCGCTCACCGGCCCGCTGCCCAATCCAGAAACATGAGTCAACAGATCCTGAATTGTGATCGCACGTGTTGCAGGAACAGTGTAGTAAGGCGCAGGCGAATTAGCAGGCGCACCAGCAGGCCGCTCCTGCGTAACCGCAACTTTCAACGACTGAAACTCCGGAATGAACTTCGACACCGGGTCGTTCAGCCGCAGATTGCCGTCCTCCATCAACATTAATATCGCCACGGCCGCAACAGGCTTAGTCATCGACCAGATGCGAAAAACGGCATTCTTCTCCATTGCGCGCTTCCCCTCAACATCCATCGATCCATGCGCCTCAAGATGCGCCACGCGTCCCCGCCGGGCCACCAGGGTCACCGCTCCCGCGATGTCGTGAGCATCCATATGTCGCTGCATCGTCTCGCGAATGCGGACCAGTCGCTCAGATGAAAACCCGACTGCCTCAGGCTTCGCCTCTGGAACCGTCGCACCGCACAAAGCAGTGAGCGACATCACAAAAATGACAAGGTAGTTTTTCATATCCTCTGAATTCTATCGTGACAAACAGAAAGGGCGGCCAACCTGGGCCGCCCTTTTTCAATCCTAAAAGAACAAACTAGCTCAAACGGCTATGCCATGCCTTGGCCGCACCAAGCGCATTGTTCACTGCGTTGATGTTCTTGATGCCTTCGGTGTCAAGCCACTGCTGCAACGCAGCAACGCCCTGCTTGGCATAAACAGGAATGCCTTCTTTCCAGGTCGCACGGCCGCAAAGCACACCACTAAATGGAGTACCCGCTTCAGACGCCATCGCCAGGCTTTCGGTGAACTGATCGTTGCTCACGCCAGCGCTCAAATAAATGAACGGCAGGTCGGTCACGTCAGCAGCAGCGCGATAGTGATCCAGCGCCTCAGCGCGAGTATAGGCAGTAGCACCCTTATAAACACTCGACCCTTCGACATACTCGGCATTCACCGGAACTTCCACCTTTAACACGTCCACCTTGTAACGCGGCTTGGTGAATTCGGCCATGCTCTTCAGCACAACCTGCGGCTTCAGCTTCGCAAACTCAACACCCTTCTCGTCCTTGCCATCGACGTCATAGCCAATGAATTCAAGGAAGAAAGGGATTTCCTGATCGGCACACTCGCTGCCAATCCGCTCAATGAAGGCATGCTTGATCGTGTTCACTTCATTGCTATCGAAGGGGGTGTAGTAAATCAGGATCTTGACTGCATTGGCACCCAGTTCCTTGATGCGGCGAACGCTCAGGTCAGGCAGCAAGTCAGGCAAGCGGCCAGGCTGCGTGTTGTCATAACCAGACTTCTCATAGGCCAGCAACAGACCGGCATTGGCGGCGCGCGCATGCGCAGCCGGCAGACCAAACTCGGTGTCAAGCAAAATCGCGGTCGCGTACGGAGTCAGTGTACGCACAACTGTCGTCTTGAACTCTTCCATCGTTGCCTGCGAAATCTCGCTCTGTGCAACTCCCTTGGCTGCCGCAAGGCTTTTGGCCAAGCTGCCGCGCTGGTCCATTGCCGCCGCAGCAATAATGCCCGCTGCGTTCGACAACTTGTCCATGTGTGCTCTTTTTCCTGCGCTCAAACTCATGTTCTTCTTCTTTCTGTCTTTAGTTTACAAATCTGATGCCGGGCGGGTCCATAGTGCGCGCCGTCGCCAGTAAGCTTGCGCACGTCCTACATCCCGATTAATTTGCGCCTTCAGTTCTTCGGGGTTCTCAAACTTCCGTTCTTCACGGATCCAGGCGCGAAAATCAACTCGAATCCTGGCTGGGCTCACCCCAACCAAATCCTCAAGCAGATAAGTCTCAATACTCAAATCGTTACCGGCGAACGTGGGGCGGTAACCGATATTTGTGATCGATGGCCAGGTGCGGCCATCATTCAAATCCTGTGTCTGCGTGACATAAACTCCGCCTCGCGGAATCACGCGCTCGCCGCTCAGAAGTGGCTTTACATCGAGGTTCAAAGTCGGCACAGTCTGCTTGTGCCCGATGCCCTGCCCACTCACCACATTTCCTTCGAGGCAAAACTCATAGCCTAGCAAGCGATTTGCTAAACCTACACGACCCGCAGCCAAAAGCTCGCGAATCACCGTGCTCGAAACCACCCGCCCCTTAGTAGTTACACCCTCGGTAATTTCGACTTGATAGCCAAATTTCTCAGCCATTTCCTTCAACAAATCGACATTTCCGCTGGCTCGATTGCCAAAGCAAAAGTTATCACCAACCAGAATCGCCTTGGCATCAAGCTTGCCGTTCAGAACTTTGCGAATAAACTCGGTCGCACTCAAAGCTGCAAGTTCGGCATCGAACGGAAGCACCACAACTTGAGTAACACCGCACTCGCCCATACGCTCAATCCGCCTCTCGATCGGCTCCAGCGATTCCGGCGCATTAGCAGGTGAAACCAGCTTCTTCGGGTGCGGATGAAAGGTCAACACAGTTGGCTTCAACCAGCGATCAGCCGCAATCTGCTG
>JBKJUN010001047.1:0-4579 GCA_046590555.1 Bryobacter sp.
GATGAAAATGCCATAATTCACTCCTTTGTGTTCATGCGTCTGGAAATCCTCTCCAAACGAGTGGCTTTGCACCACCTCGGCATCATTGCTGATAAGAGCCATATCGGAACGGCGTGCGCCAGCTTGAATCAGAGTGTGCCAGCTTGAAACAAAAATTTGCCTTAGTGGCAGTTGTTTAATCCTGTTTCGGGGAAGGGGGGGTGGAGGAAGACAAACGGAGGCGCTTTGAGGCCTCCTCAAGCGTCTTCGGTTCTACCTCATGAGCAGAATCGAGATTGGAAGCTCTTGTGGCAGCAATTTCTCGCCGGAGGATCGAGGTCTCACGCGGGGCTCTGATGCCAATCTTTACCTGATTGCCATCGATCTCAAGGATGTCTACTTCAATCGAATCCCCAATGAGAAAGCCTTCTCCAGCGCGTCTGCGGATTACGAGCATAAGGCTTGCTCCTCTGTTGCGGACCCGGAGAACAGGGGTTGACGTGCAGAGTAGCGGGCATCCTCACGGATGGATTGCACGCCAAGGCCAACATCACGGCGAATCACCACCGGGCCGAGCAAATTTGCCGTCGGTTCTTCTGGGCGGGCAAAGCAAAGGATCACGAGCCAGTCGAGACTAGCGGCTTGCGCACGACAGTCGGCAGCCAGCGCGAGGGCCTCGCAATCCTGGCGCGGAAGCACCATATCGTAGCGGGGCGAAACCAGCGGCAGTGGGGCACAGACAAAGGACAACCGGGGTGTCGTAACACTCTGCAAGAACTTGAGCGGCACGCTTTCAGCGGCCTCAATCAGCAGGAAGCGGTGTTCCTGCTCGAAACCCGGCAGACCAGCCGGGAATTCAATGACTTCATCTTCTTGAAAGCGTACAGTGCCGAAGCGGACCGTTTCGATAGACAGCATCTAGGGGCTTATCGGTGGGGCCTCATACGTCTTTAACCTTAGATGAATTGGGCTAGAGAATACTGGCGCGCCTGAGACGGTCGAGGATGCCAGCCCAGGCCGAGCCGGCGGGCGGGGCTTCGACGGCAATCCAGTCGCAGCCGAGCAAATCGGCCCGGTGGAGTGTGTCGTAGAGGATTGCTGCGTATTGAGCCGGGTCGTGCGGCATGCCTTGTGAGGCGGCGCCCTCGCGAGGACTCGACCAATGGAGATAGATTCCAGCTCCGTTTGTGGGTAGCGGCTGATCTGGATCGATCAGATAGAGCGGAGTTCTTGGCGAATAGTGTTTTGCGTGCAGGCCGGGCGAGGCGTGGGCGTCGCCTGCATTTTCGAGCAAGAGGATCGGCCCGATATGGGCTTCAATTGCTTCGCGCGTCACCATGCCGGGCCGCAGGAGGACGGGTTGGCTTCCAGCCAAGCTCAATACTGTCGATTCAATACCAACCTCGGTGGGGCCGCCGTCTAGAATCATGTCGACTGCCTGACCCAAGCCGTCGGCTACATGTTGGGCTGTAGTTGGCGAAAGCTGTGTGAAGCGATTGGCGCTGGGTGCGGCAATGGGCAGGCCGGATTCTTCGATTAGAGCAAGCGCGACCGGGTGGGCGGGCATGCGCAAGCCAACCGTACCAAGGCCCGCCGTGAGTTCATTTGGAATCTTGTGGCTTTTGGGTAAAACCAGAGTCAGTGGCCCCGGCCAGAAAGCTTTCGCGAGAAGCTCGGCAGAATCCGGCCAGTTCGTGACGAGGTCCCTGGCCATGTTGACGCTGGAAACATGGACGATCAGCGGAGATGTTTTGGGCCGCTCTTTGATGGCGTAGATGCGGTTGACCGCAGCTGGATCGAGGGCATTTGCTCCAAGTCCGTAGACGGTTTCGGTAGGGAAGGCCACGACCCGGCCCGAGCGAATGAGAGCTGCCGCTTCGGCGATTTGCTCCCGGCTGACCATTAGTCGGACATCTCGTCTTTGGCGTCGCTCGCGGTTTTTCCGGTCTTTTTGTAGACGAGCCAGGCGTGCATAAAGGGGTCGATGTCGCCATCGAGGGCACGGTCAACGTCACCGACGCTCAACTTGGTACGGTGGTCTTTGATCATACGGTAAGGAGCCAGAACGTAGCTGCGAATCTGGCTGCCGAAATTGATTTCGAGCTTGGAGTCTTCGCTCTTTTTATCTTCGACGCGACGTTTTTCGAGCTCATGCTCGAAGAGCCGGGCCTTCAACTGCTTCATGGCGCTAGCGCGATTCTTGTGTTGTGAGCGTTCGTTCTGGCACTGCACGACAATCCCGGTGGAGAGGTGCGTCATGCGGACTGCGCTCTCGGTACGGTTCACGTGCTGGCCGCCTGCACCAGATGCGCGGAAGACATCGGTACGGACATCTTCGGGCTTGATCTCAATCTTGATTTCATCATCGATCAACGGATAGACGTAGACGCTGGCGAAGCTGGTGTGGCGGCGCGCATTGGCGTCAAAAGGCGAGATGCGAACCAGGCGATGGACGCCAATCTCACTCGACATGAGGCCATAGGCGTTGTCGCCTTCCACTTCAATGGTGACGCTCTTGATGCCCGCCCCGTCGCCGTCGAGTTGATCGGTGATGGTGGCCTTGAAGTTTTTGCGCTCGGCCCAGCGCAAGTACATGCGCATGAGCATTTCAGCCCAATCCTGGCTTTCTGTACCACCCGCGCCGGGGTGGATGTTGAGGATCGCCGAAAGGTGGTCCTGCTCACCGCTGAGCAACATACCGGTTTCCAGTTGCGAGAGGGCGTCCCGGAAGGTGGCGACTTCGGAGTTGAGCAAGTCGTGTACGTCTTCGCCTTCACGACCGAGTTCGATCAGCGCTGCGACGTCGGAGCTCATGGTGGAAATGCGGCGGTCCTGGTCGACGGTCTCACCAAGGCGCTTGCGCTTCTGCATCACTTCCTGGCTTTTTTCGGGATTGTTCCAGAATTCTGGATCGCCGATCAGTTTTTCCAGTTCGTCGAGTTGGGTTTTCTTTTTGGGGGCGTCAAAGATAGCTCCGCACAGATTCGGCTTGCTGGCGGAGCTGATCATACTCCCGCTCGATTTCTTCGAGGGTCATAAACTACTAGTCTACTGTGAGATCGGGGTAGAGTCCTGGCGGATGTGGTTTGTATCCGAGCCACTGGGTTTGGCCGATGTGGCTCAGCCGGTAGCCTTCAATCGTGTGGAACTTGAGCAGCTCGAAGAATTGCTCTGGGCCAGTGGTTGGTTTGCCTTCATTGGCCGAGGCGGTTTCAAGCAGATTGGTAAGTTTTGCGCGGTCGAGATTGGCGAGCGAGCTTTCGAATTTTGCTTCGGCGAGTGTATTGAAATCGCGAAGGCCATCTTCGATCGCGTGCTTGATTGGGGCAACGTTTGCAGCCAGCAGATCGAAGTATTGGCTGACGCGGGCTTCTTTGGCACCGGCCGAGTTGGCATCAGCGGGGATGATGATGTCGGTCAATTCGGCGAGGACCTGGTTTTGTTCTTCGGTCAAGACCTGCAGTCGGTAGTTGGCAGTCGAGACTTGCGCGACCTTGTGGTGTTCGTGCTGGGCGTTGAGGTTGGCGACGGTAGCGGCAGCGAGGATGGGAAAGAGTTGGCGACGGTCCATGATCAGATCTCCTTATTGCGCAGCTTGGTGGCGAGGCGCTCGGCCATGCGCCAACTGAGGGCAATGTTGGTGAGCGTGGGATTCTTTTCGGGATAGTGAGGGAAAACACTTGCATCTCCGATAAACAGGTTCGGGATGTCGTGCGATTGCGAGTCTGTGTTGACGACACTTCGCTTGGGGTCTTTGCCCATTTTGGTGGTGCCTACCCAGTGGTTCTGGTCGATGACAAGGTCTTCGTTGCGAACTTTGCCGGGGCTTGCCAGCACACTGCCTCCTCCTGCGCGGATGATCTCTTCGCAGGTGTTGACAGCGTCCTGAGCCATGGCGAGATCGGAATCTTCATAGTGAAGATGTATACGCGGGTAAGGGATGCCGAAGCGGTCTTTACGGGCGCTATCAAGATCGATGAATTTCTTGTCGCTCACCAGAAGCGAGCCTTGCATATTCATGCCGGCGTGACAGACATTCTTGCGCAGCAATTCTCGCTTTAGACCCTCACCGAAGCCCTTCTCTGCACGATAGAAGAGGCGCTGAGGTGGTGCACCCGAGCCGCACTGCACCTGATAAGTGCCCTCGAAATTCGGATTCGGCTTGTCCCAGTTGAGACCGGTGAGTAGCGAATGGTAGTAGCCAGTGCCAGCATCGTCGCTGTGCTTGCGTTTGGCTAGCTCGGGGAATAGACCGAGGACGGTGATCCCGAAGTGGCTTGTGAGGTTGCGGCCAACCTGCCCGGATGAGTTTGCCAGGTTGTTCGCCAGCAGCATTCTTGCGGTTTCGATAGCACTACAGGCGAGCACCAAGGTGCGGCCTTCGAGCTTCTCGGTCTGGCCGGTGTCGCTTGTATACTCAACGCCTGAAATTCGATTGACTTCGCGGCCCAACAGGATGCGGGTCATCATCGAGTTGGTAAAGACCTTGAGGTTGCCTGTCTTGAGGGCGAGGGGAATGGGGGTATTGGCTGACGTGTATTTGGAATCGATGGGGCAACCGCCACAGTTGCCGCAGTATTGACAGATGGCGCGACCGGAG
>JBKJUN010000947.1:0-4329 GCA_046590555.1 Bryobacter sp.
TCCGTCAGCGCGTCGACCCGATCGAAGGCCGCGATGCCGCTGGCATTCTGGTGAATGTAAACAAGCAGATCAAAGAGCTCGACACCTGGCTCAAAAAACCAGACACGCCCAAACAAAACCAAACAGTCGCGCTGAGAGCTTACCGGCTCACAGTGGAAATGGAGGCCAGCCTCAAGCGATGGTTGGCGTTCTACCAGGGCTACGACCCGCTCTTTGAATGGTGGGTGAAAGACCCCGCAAATAAGCTCTTGAAAGCCCTGTCCGATTATGCAACCACACTGCGTGAGCGAGGCACCGGCCTCAAGAAGGAAGATCGCGACACCATTGTCGGCGACCCGATCGGACGCGAGGCGCTGCAGAGCGACCTGCGGGCGGACATGATCGCCTACACGCCTGAGGAACTCATCGAGATCGCTAACCGTGAGTTCGCATGGTGCGAAAACGAACTTCGCAAGGCAGCAAAAGAGATGGGTCTTGGCGAGGACATGAAAGCTGCCGTTGAGCGGGTAAAGAATCTTCATCGCGATCCTGGTGGCCAGCCCAAGATGATTCTCGACATGGCCACCGAAGCCATCACTTTCGTCACCAGCCGCAACCTGGTTACAGTGCCGCAGTTGGCGCGCGATTCATGGCGTGTGCTCATGATGTCGCCTGAACGGCAGCGCATCAACCCATTCTTCCTGGGTGGTGAGAGCATCATCATCAGCTACCCCACCGACACGATGACCCACGAAGAGAAACTTATGAGCATGCGCGGCAACAATGAACATTTCGCTCGCGCCACTGTGCATCACGAACTCATTCCCGGTCATAACCTACAACGCTATTACAACCAACGATACCGCTCCTACCGGGCGGCATTTGAGACACCCTTCTGGCGTGAAGGCTGGGCCTTGTGGTGGGAAATGCTGCTTTGGGATCTGAACTTTCAACGCAACGCCGAAGATAAAGTCGGAATGCTGTTTTGGCGGATGCACCGCTGCGCGCGCATCATCTTTTCGCTCAAGTTCCATCTCGGCCAGATGACGGCGCAAGAGTGCGTCGACTTCCTCGTCGACCGGGTAGGCCACGAGCGCGACAACGCCGCAGCAGAAGTTCGCCGCAGCTTTGAGGGCACCTACCCGCCGCTATATCAAGCCGCATATCTACTTGGTGGACTGCAGATTCGAAGCCTCTATCGTGACCTTGTTACAAATGGCGTCACCAACGGCAAGATGACGCCCAAGGCGTTCCACGACCACATCCTCAAAGGCAATGTGCTACCCATCGAAATGGTTCGCGCTAGCCTTACCCTGACTAAACTCGACAAAAACTTTGTCGCCAAATGGAGATTCTGATGAACGTGAATTGGCATGGGGTTTACCCCGCACTAACGACGCAATTTCGAGAAGACGAAAGCATCGATATTGAAGCAACAGCGGCACATCTTGAGAAGATGATCGCTGGCGGAATCCATGGAGTAATTCTCCTTGGAAGCGTTGGCGAAAACACCGCCCTGAGCTACGACGAGAAGCTTATGGTCTTACGCGAATTGCTCCCCGTAGTAAAGGGACGCATCCCGGTATTGTCCGGCGTGGCCGAGAACACAACGCGCACTGCCTGTGCTTACGCTCGTGACTGCGAAAAAATCGGCATCGACGGCATGATGGTTCTGCCAGCCATGATCTACAAGGCGGACCGTCGCGAAGCGATGACTCACTTTCGTTCGGTTGCTCGCGCAAGCGGTCTGCCGATCATGGTCTACAACAACCCCCCCAGCTACTTCGTGGATCTCACGCCGCAGTGTTTTGTTGAACTCGCTGACGAGCCGACGTTGGTTGCGATCAAGGAATCTGCGGGCGACCCGCGCCGCATTACCCACCTCAAGAACACAGTTGGCGATCGCTACATCCTCTTCAGCGGCGTCGACGATCTGGTGGTCGAAAGCGCGATGCTTGGGGCCGCCGGTTGGGTCTCAGGTCTGGTCAATGCGTTCCCCGATGAGAACCGCGTGCTCTGGGAACACTGCGTGGCTGGGCGCTGGAAAGAAGCAATCGATCTTTATCGCTGGTACACACCGCTGCTTGAACTCGACACCCGTATCAAGCTGGTTCAGTACATCAAGATGTGTATGGCAGAAGTTGGCATGGGCAGTGAAGTGACTCGCGCACCACGTCTGCGCGTAGAGGGCGCCGAACGTGAGGAGGTACTCAAGATCATCCGTCAAGCGCTCGCCACAAGGCCCAAGCTGTGAACCGTGTCCGAGTTATAGATTCCCACACGGGTGGTGAACCAACCAGGGTCGTCGTTGAAGGCGGCCCAGACCTCGGCTCAGGCAGCATGTCAGAGCGGCTCGAAGACTTTCGCCGCAATCACGATGGCTTCCGCAGTGCCGTAGTAAACGAGCCTCGCGGCAGTGACGTAATGGTTGGGGCACTTTTGCTTTCTCCAGTAGACAAGTCTGCAAGCACAGGTGTCATCTTCTTCAACAATGTCGGGTATCTCGGCATGTGTGGACACGGCGCAATCGGAGTAGTCGCAGTGCTGGACTATCTCAATCTCATCGAGCCCGGTGCGCATCAGATCGAGACTCCGGTGGGTGCAGTCACGGCCACTCTCGCCTCCACAAGCGACGTTACGATCACAAACGTTGCCAGCTACCGTTACCGAAAAGCGGTGCCGCTTGAGGTGGTTGAAATTGGTCTCATCCACGGGGATATCGCATGGGGCGGCAACTGGTTCTTTCTCGTTGATGGCTTGGCCGAAAAATTGTATGTTCAGGATGCAGAGCATTGGACCAGAATCACATCCAACATCCGCGCCGCACTTGAGCGTGATGGGATTACTGGCGAAGATGGCACCGAGATCGACCACATCGAAATCTTCGGCCCTGGGCTTGATGGGGGCGACAGTCGCAACTTTGTACTTTGTCCAGGCAAGGCCTATGACCGCTCGCCTTGCGGCACGGGTACCAGCGCCAAGTTGGCATGTCTCGCAGCCGATGGCAAGCTGAGCCCTGGCGAAGTCTGGAGGCAAGAGAGCATCGTCGGGAGCCAGTTTGAAGCCAGCTATGAATGGGAAGGCGAACGCATTCGCCCGTCGATCACCGGACGAGCCTATGTCAATGCGGAGTCCTGGTTGGTGCTGGATCCACGCGATCCTTTCTGCTGGGGGATTCGCCGTTGAACCCTGACGTACTGATCGTGGGTGGCGGCATTGTTGGGGCAGCTTGCGCGAGAGCCTTTCTTCGACAGGGAATGCGCGTGACGATTATTGAGCGTGCGCTCATTGGTGGAGGAGCGACGGCTTCTGGCATGGGCCATGTCGTGGTGATGGACGACAGCGAATCGCAATTTGCGCTGACACACCGATCCCGTGATTTGTGGGACGAACTGGTGCCCGAGATGCCGGCAGAAGTGGAGTTCGAACAGCGCGGGACGCTCTGGGTTGCTGCCGATGAGGAAGAACTGGCAGCGGTCTCAGGCAAGAAAGCTTTCTACCAGCAGCGTGGCGTCGCAACTGAACTGCTCGATAGCAACGCGCTTTACATGGCCGAGCCAGAGCTGCGCAAAGGGATGGCCGGGGGCTTCCTTGTCCCTGGCGATAGTGTCATCTATGCGCCTTGTGCGGCAAACTGGCTCAGTCAGGGGGCCACACGGATCGTTGGCGATGTTTCAGAAATGGGCGACGGCTGGCTGAAACTTCGCAACGGAGATCGCCTGAGTGCGCAGATTCTGATTTGCGCGACAGGTGCCTGGGCTACCGAACTCTTCCCTGCTCTGCCGGTGAAGCCACGCAAGGGCCATCTTGCGATCACGGATCGATACCCCGGCGCGGTTCACCACCAACTCATCGAGCTTGGCTACCTCAAAAGCGCTCATGGCCATTCCACAGAAAGCGTCGCCTTCAATGTTCAGCCGCGCAAAACCGGTCAGCTTCTGATTGGCAGCTCGCGGCAATACGGAGTTGAAGATAAGGCTGTTGAGCAACATATGGTCTCGAAGATGCTGACGCGAGCTATCGAATATTTGCCCTCGATTCAGGAGATGAGCGTGATTCGGCTCTGGACTGGCTTTCGCGCAGCCACCCCCGATAAGCTCCCTATTGTTGGCCTTTACCCTGGATTCAAGCACACCTACCTTGCCACCGGGCACGAGGGCCTGGGCATCACAACTTCGCTGGGAACAGCAGAAATCCTTGTGAACCTTGCTAGTGGAGAACAGGGAGTCTTGAATCCTTCAGATTATGGGGCAGAGAGGTTCGCTGAATGCCGCGCATAAAGCTAAACGGGAATGTCTACGATGTACCCGCACAAACGAGCGTAGCGGCTGCGCTGATGAATGCCGGGCT
>JBKJUN010000964.1:0-11178 GCA_046590555.1 Bryobacter sp.
GAGGAAGAGAGCCGGGGCGAGGAAGCCGGCGATGATGTTGCCCCAATAGATGACTTTGTCGAAAGTGTTGAGCTTGCCGGTGTAATGGAAGCAGGAGTAGATGAAAGAGCAAAGGCAGAGAAGGAAGAAATGCCGGGCCTTGGGTGCGCTTTCTCGCCTGAAGTAGACAAAGAGGCCGATGCAGAGGTAGGCGAGGCCAACGGCGGTCAAGTAGTAGAGGGTGCGCTCGGGACCGTTCTCCTCTACACGGACGGTCTTCTTGACTTCAATGTTTTGTTCGTAGAGGTGGTAGTCGACACGAAGCCACGCCTTACCAAAAAGAAGGAGGGGGATATCGTTCGATTTTTGGACTTTAATATTACCAATGCGGTCGAGGACTTCCCAGCGGTGGATACCGGCGCTTTCGCCGGAGGAGCCTTTTTTGACGTCGAGAGCGACAACAAAGTTGTGGCCGTCGGGCGCAGTACGATCGACCCACATGATGCCATCAGTGGGGAGGATATACGCGAACTGTTGGCGGAAGTTTATGGCGGCGGCGATGAGTGAGGCTACTGTCAAGACGACAAATAGCGCGCCAATAAACTGCCCCTTGAGCTCTTTCATTTCGGCCCTTCTGCAACTGGGTACAACTTTAAACCCTGATACGGATCTTATCGACAGAATAGCTGATTTATCAACATTTTGCGCAGGTAGTTTTAGCGTGTGGAGTTCCATTTGTCGACTCTCGTGACAAGGGTATTCGTGGAACGGAGATTGGCTTCGTTTTGTTTGATCATCAGTTGGTGCTCGCGGTGGGCGAGAGCGCGGCGGGTTGCCTTGAGGAGGCGGAGGCTGGGATCGGAGAGCTGGCGGAGCATGGGGGAGTGGATGCGCTGGTTGAGATCGGCCTCAAGCAGAGCTGAAATTCGATCCGTTTGCCAGTTCAGGCGCGCGAGATTGTTTAGATCAGCGTGATGCTGGATGGTTTTGGGTGGGTAGTCTTGTCTGAGACGGCTGAGGAGCCGGGTGAAGATGCGTGGATCTTCGAGGTCGGATATAAATTTGACGCTCATTGGTTGGAATCCTCGATTGGGTTTGTTTTGTTGATTTGCTGTTTTGAGCCGAAGGAGATATTGAGGCCCTGATAGAGGGGGTCTTCCTGCCTGAGTTGGTGGATACGGATTTTGGCCATCGGGAGAGAGGTTGGTATTTGAGCCTCGACTTTGGCGTCTTCGAGTTCGGCGAGGACTTCGACACCGGCTAGCCGGTCGAGCTGGCGGTCTTGGAGTTGTTTGAATGCTTTGGCGGCGCGACGTTCAAAGAGGGCTCCGAGTTTGATGGCGCGCTCCATTTGGACGAAGCGTTGCTGGTTGTCGGGGTCTTCGAGCCAGCGGTTCTGGGCATCGGTTTCGAATCGCTGTGCGCGGAGGGCCTGGAAACTGGAGTAGGCGTATTGGTCGAAGAATAGTTCTTCGGCGGTGCCGCGGGGAAGGGTTTCAGATTTGAGTTTGGCTTTGAGTTGTTCGTATTGCTCGTGTTCTTCAGGACAGGAGGCGAAGAGTTTCCCGCTGGTGGCATGGAGGCCGTGGCGAAGAGAATTAGTTGCTGATTTTTGTTTACCGGATTGGGTTTTGGGTCCGGTAGAGTGGTGAGCGTTGGATTGATTGGCGAGGATTTGGGCTGCGGATGCCATGGTCTTTTGTCCTTGTAATTGCGTTTGGCGGGAGTTGGCTCCCGGTGGACATAGTAAGTTGCGGGTGGGTTGGTGTTTGGTGCGATTTCGCGTGAAGTTGTTGATTTGATTGGGAAAGATTTTTTGAAAATTGTCGTGAACGCGAGTTGGGAGTGGGGGAGAATGGTAGGTAAGATGGCGACGCAACCAAATTCGTTAATGAGCGTGCGACAGTATATGGAGCTGCTGCAACAGTCTGATGTTCGCTATGAGTTTTGGGATGGGGAAGTGGTGGCCATGGCAGGGGCGAGCCTTAGGCATAACCAAATCACCATGAATATTGGCGGATTGGCTTGGCAACAATTGCGGGGCAAAGATTGTTCTGCAGCGCAGAGCGACCAACTGGTGAAGGCCGAATCGAATCAGAGGTACTTGTTCCCAGACGTTGTCATCCATTGCAAGCAAGGCCGGATCGAACAAACTTTTGTTGAGGCGGTTTTGGATCCTGTGGTTGTGTTCGAAGTGCTTTCACCCAGTACGGAAAGAATCGACCGAACCAAAAAGTTTGAGAGCTATTCAAAGATTGAATCGCTTAAAGAGCTGGTTTTGGTGAGCCAAGACAGGCAAATTGTTGAGCACTTCTATCGGGAATCCGCCTCCGAAGATTGGCGTGTCGAGCATCTGTTTGAGGATGAGCATGAATTGGAATTGCGAAGCGTGGGATGCAAATTCCAGATTCGAGATATTTATGAGGGCGTGGAGTTGTAGTGATAGAAGAAAGAGGGCAATTGCCAAAGTTTTAAAGGAGCTTTAGCGGTGGATTGGCGGGGTCGAGTTTGAGGATGATTCCGAGGGGGCGCTGGTCATTGGTGGGTTGAGATTCTGATTTGCAGGTGATGTCGATGTTGGTGGTTTCTTTTGTGATGGGGATGCGGGCGCGGCATTCGTCTTTACCGAGTGTGAGTTCGACTGGGAGGGATTGGCCATTGCTTGCGGCGGCGAAGGTGTGGGTGGAGAGCCAAGGTCCGGGAATATAGTAGCGAATTTCGAGATGGGTGTGGCTTGAAGGTTCGATGTGGATTCCGAATTTATCCTGGGTCCAACGGTAGGTTTCGAATTCTACGCGGTTGATGCCGTAGGTTAGACGGATGTTATCAAAGACAGAGTAAGTGCTGGCGAGGAGGAGGGCTTCTCTTGCGTCTTTGTTCTGCATGTCGCCGGCTTTGGGGTTGCCGAAGCGGACGCGGGAGAAGACGCGCCAGCCACATCGTTTTGCGAGGCGCTCGAAGCCTTTGGAATTCAACAGCCAGAAGTTAGTGTTGTCGGCACCGAGTTCGTGATTATCGACGAGGTAGGCGGCGGCCAGATTTTCGGGCAATAGTTTGGAGTCGATGATGCGGGTGCTGACGGCGGCGAAGCTGGAGCGGAGGGCGAGGTCGCCCAATACGAGGAAGGGATTCTTCAAGTGATAGAGAAGCCCGAAGGCGATGGTTAGGGAGTAGTGTTTGTCGAGGGCGTGGAGACCGCGGTCTATGTCGATGCTGGTGACGGTGTGATTGCCGGGAAGGGCGTTCGACAGATGGCGGGCCATCTGCATCTGGTTGTGGTTGGTCTCTTCGAAATCGACCATGTCGACGTGATGGCCTTGGGCGGATTGGTAGAAGCCCATATCACCGTCACCGCAGCCAAGGTCGAGGATGGGCCCGCTGGAGGCGGCTTCGGTGAAGGTGAGTTGGGTGGGGGCGAAGAGTTTGTCTAGTAAGTCGAGGTTGTCGAGGGTGTTGTAGGGGTAGGGGTCGATGGCGTGCTCGCGATTGATGGTGGCTTTGGTGGTGGCGAGGCGGGCGATGAAGTCACTGGCGGGCATGGACTTGATTTTAGCGGAGGCGGCTGTGAGTTGCGCCCGGATTAGTGTTGGTTGCGGGAGAAGTAATGGCTGTGGCGGCGGCAACACCGATGATTGCCAGCAGGATGATGGGCCAGAAGTTTTTGCGGAGCTGGGAGATCTCGATGTTGAGGGCAGATTTAAAGAGGAGGGCTGGGAGGAGGAGGAGGAGATCGACGATGGCCGTAGTGGTCAGGCCTTGAGGTTAGCGGATTGATTTGACCCAGCCAGCGATCGGGTTGCCTGCTTCGGGGAGTTTTTGCCATAGGTTGAAGTGGTGGACCTTAAAACAATTTCGGGACTTTTGATTTAAAAGTATTTCCTGAAAGGAGCGGTGGAGGATTGGAGAAATATCGTTGATGGTGGAGCAGGGTTGCTGGGTGTTGGATTGGACGAGGTGGACGATGGAGGGGCGGTCGCCGTCGATGGCAACGTGCCAGTTTTCTTTTGATTCCCACTTGGAAACGTCGCCGATGTATGGCTGGAAGGGGGTGGAAAGGCCGAGGATGTCGAGAGCTTGGGCGAAGCGATCGCGGTTGTCGAAGTAAGCCTCCATCCAGTCGTTTCCTTCCCATTTTTTGTAGTCGGGGAAACGGGTGTCGATTTGCTTGTCAATTGTGAGCGAGGCGAGGATCTGCTTTAGGTAGGTTTTGTCTTCGGGAACTTTGTAGCGCTTGGCATAGCCGTACCAGGCGATGACGCGGCGGTTGGGAAGGTCTATGAGACGGATGACGTGGGCTCGTTCGCTGACGGGCTGTTGTTCATATTGACCGGAAGAGATTTGGAATTCGAGGTTTTCCTGTGGCTCGATGGAGTATGGTTGCTTGGTGAAGAAAGCGTCGTAGTGGCCGGCGTTGAGGAGCTTGCGAAATGCTTGTGGATCGAGGTCTGGGGCAAGATGGGAGACAACGATTTTTTCGGCGTATGAGGTTTGTCCGTTCCAGTGTGTGTCATTGACGCGGGTGAAAGCGAAACGGACGCTGTCGGGTTCGCGCTGGATTTCGCGGGGCTCGAAGCGGAAGTCCTTGTGTAGCGTGATAGTGCCGTGGCCGAAGTCGAGGGTGACGGCTTTTTGCTTGAAACAGCCGAGGGTGAGGAGATAGAGAAAGAAGGCCGTACGGGGCATGAAGGGTATGGCGTTTTTTGCTGGCGGAATCGATCATTCTGCTGCATTTAGAGTTCGCGGACGCAACCGCGAGGACCAAGAATAGTGCATTCTGGTAAGCATGGACGCATCCACTCAGCAAATCTCGCGGTTTACTGACATTGAAATCAATGGATTCCGAGGGTTGAAGAACGTATCAATTCAGATGCGGCCATTCTGTGCCATGATCGGGGCAAATGGAGCTGGCAAGACTTCTTTTCTCGACGCGCTGTGGCTTTTGGCAAATTCAGCGCAGGGCCGCCTGAATGACTCATTATCAGAACTTGGAGGCTTGACAAGCATCCTGACTTATGGCGGCAACGATGAATTGGCTTTGAGCATTTCAAAAGAGGTTACAGGTTACCAACCCCTTAAGTATTCGCTTAAGCTGAATCCGGGAGGCACGGGCTATCGAATCGGTAGCGAGAGCCTCACACAATTAAGGACGGGATTCAAAGAGCCATTTCTTCACATTCAGGCAATCCAAGCGCAGATTCAGTACTTCGACCCTGAGCGAAAGCTGGTAAGGCCTAACTGGGAATACAATACTTTAGAAACTGCCCTAGCCCAAGTGCCAAAGATGTTCCAAGACCCTGAAGTTTTTCGCAATCGTCTTGCTTCTTCCACGTTTTATCATGTGCTGAATGTTGGACCAAGGTCTCCTGTTCGATTGCCCCAGCCGATGCAGCCGGCGAAGCTGCCTGGGCGCGACGGGGAAGAACTTGTATCATGCCTTTACACGCTTCGAGAGAGTGAAAGAAGCCGATTTGAGGCCGTTGAAGACGCTTTGCGGTCTGCGTTTCCAGCGTTTGAAAGACTTGATTTTCCGCCGGTTGCCGCAGGCACAATTGCTCTTGCCTGGCGGGATAAAAGATACTCAAGACCGTTTTACATGCATCAGCTTTCCGAGGGAACTTTGAGATTTCTTTGGATAGTAACGTTGCTTCAAAGTCCAGGACTTACAGCGATGACCATGCTAGACGAACCAGAAGTAAGCCTGCATCCAGAACTGCTTTCGATTCTATCGGAACTAATGCGCGAAGCATCCAAGCGAACTCAGCTTGTGATTGCCACACACTCAGATCGCCTTGTCGGGTTCTTGAAGCCGGAGGAGGTTCTTTGCCTGGATAGTCAAGAAGATGGGTCAACGGCAGCGACTTGGGGAGATGATTTAGATTTGAAATCCTGGCTGGAAGAATATTCGCTGGATGAACTATGGAGAATGGGACTCATGGGAGCGCGTTCGTGAGGATTGCAATTCTAGTAGAAGGCAAGACTGAAATAGCATTCCGCCAACCACTGATCAAGTACTTGCGGAATCGATTGCACAATCAGATGCCTACTCTCAAATTCTTCCCGGAAAATGAGCGAATTCCGAAGGAAGAAAAGCTAAAGCGTAAGGTGAGCTTCCTGCTGAACGATCAAAAGCAGCCTTTTGACGCAGTTATTGCTCTGTCGGATGTTTACACGGGCACAAGCGATTTCGAGGATGCGAAAGACGCAAAGACGAAAATGAGCACTTGGGTAGGAGTTGAATCGCGATTTTACCCGCACGTCGCTCTCCATGATTTTGAGGCTTGGCTATTACCCTACTGGGACATTATTCAGAGATTAGCGCAGAGTAATAGAGCTTCGCCCGGTGCAAATCCTGAGAGAGTGAACGACGGGAAGCCGCCTTCAAAAGTTCTGGCTGAGATTTTTGAAGCGGGAAAAGGGCGTGACTCCTATTCAAAAACACGAGACGCTACACGGATATTGCAAGACCAATCGCTTCAACCGGCTATCGATGCGTGTCCAGAGTTAAAAGCATTTGTGAATACCATCATTCGATTGAGTGGAGGAGTGGAAGTCTGAAGTCAATTGAGGCGGAACTGCAGTTGGTTGCGCCAGTGGAGCATGGAGGGGGCTGGCGGGTAGGGGGCGGAGACTTTGGGGGCTAGATCGAGGGCGGTGCGCCTGAGAGGTAGCGTTTGATCCAGGCGTGGGCGAGGCGTTGTTCGCGGCCGAGGGTGTTGATGGAGATGTAGAGGGCCTGTGAAGTTTCTTCGAGGCTCATGCCTCCGAAGTAGCGCATCTCGATGACTTGGGATTTGCGGGGGTCGAAGTTGGCTAGTTCGGTGACGGCGTCGTCTAGATCGACTAGAAAGGATGGTTTTGAAGTGTCGGCGGTGAGTGCTTCGTCGAGTGAGAAGTTGAGTTCACCGCCGCCTCGTTTGGCCCGGTGTAAAGTACGGGCGTGATCGACGAGGATGTTGCGCATGAGGTGGGCGGCGATGCCGAAGAAGTGGGCGCGGCTCTGCCAGTTTTGATCGCGCTGCTGGGCGAGGCGGAGGTAGGCTTCGTGAAGGAGGGCGGTGGGCTGGAGGGTTTGGGCGTTAGATTCTTTGGCGAGGAATTTGGCAGCGAGGCGGCGAAGTTCGTCGTAGACGATGGGAGTGAGGGCGGCGAGGGCGGAGGGGTCGCCGGAGAGCGTCACTGCTGGAGGAGGACGGTGATGTGTTGAGGCTCTTGGGCAGCCCTGGGGGCTGGTTTTATTTTAGGATGGGGTTGTGGAATTGCGGCAGGCGTCGATGTCTTCAGATTGGAGGTCAGGATAATCTTCAAGAATCTTGGATTCGGAGATTCCGGCGGCTAAGAGACGGCGAATTGTCGTAACGGGGATGCGGAGGCTTCGGATGCAAGTTACGCCTCCCATCTGTTTCGAGTCGGTTGTGAAGCGGTTGGATCGCATGATGCAGCATTTAGGAGGGGATGTTGTGCTCAACGCGCGTTAAGATCTGCTTGATTTGAAGGGTGCCTTCTTCTGTTTCAAGAAGCTTGGAAGGTGCGCGATTGCCAATTAGAGAAAGAGGAGTGTCGAACCAGTCTGCAGCTTTGCGCTCGTCACCGAAAACAGCGATTGCGTGCGAAATGACCGGAAGTAAACGATGAACTACTGCTTCTATGACCATAACTTTATTCTTGCGCTTGTGGTTAGGCGATGATGTCGTGGACTATGTTGCCGGCTACGTCTGTGAGGCGGAATTGGCGGCCACTGTAGGGGTAGGTTAGTCTGGTGTGCTCGAGGCCCATCAGGTGGAGGACGGTGGCGTGGAGGTCGTGGACGTGGACCTTCTTTTCTACTGACTGGTAGCCGAATTCGTCGGTGGCTCCGTAGGAGATTCCGCCTTTTACGCCGCCGCCGACCAGTAGTGTAGTGAAGCCTTCGTTGTTGTGGTTGCGACCGTTTTGCACGTTGATACGGCCGGCAACTTCGGTCCAGGGGCGGCGGCCGAATTCGCCTCCGATGATGATGATCGTTTCTTTTAGGAGACCGCTGGCCTTGAGGTCGGAGATTAGAGCGGCGATGGGTTGGTCGGCTTGTTGGGCCAGGCGCCGGTGGACGAGGATGTCGTGGTGGGAATCCCAGGGTTTGTCGTTGCCGAAGTAGACCTGGACGGCTCTTACTCCTCGCTCAATCAGTCGACGTGCTACCAGGCAGCCTCTGGCGAAATCTCCGTCGCGGGTAGCTGACTTGATTTTCATTTCGCTGGTGTCCGGCTGGCCTACTACGCCGTAACGCTCGCGGATGGCCAGGGGTTCTTTGTCGACGTCGAAGGCGTCGATGGCCTCGGACTGCATTCGGTAGGCGACTTCCATTGACTGGATGCGGCCTTCTAATTGAGAGTCCTGGCCTGCACGCTCGAGCTGGAGCTTGTTGAGTTGTTGCCAGAGATCTACTTTGGCTTGTTGCTCTTTGATCGTGCCTCCGCGGGGACGAATGTGCTGGATCATCTTTTCAGGAGTGAGTTCGTCGTTGGGGACATAAGTGCCCTGATAGATGCTGGGGAGGAAGGCGCTGGACCAGAGTTGTGGGCCTACGTCGGGGACGCCGGCGCACATGGCGATGAAGCCGGGGAGGTTTTTGTTTTCGCTGCCGAGACCGTAAGTGAGCCAGGCACCCCAACTGGGGAAGCCCGGAATAATGCGGCCGGAATTCATCTGAAGAATGCCCTGCGCGTGGGCTGGAAGGTCGGTGTGCATGGAACGAATGGCGCAGATGTCGTCGGCATGATGGGCGGTCTTCGCGAAGAGGTCGCTGATTTCGAGGCCGGACTGGCCGTAACGTTTGAAGGCGAAGGGCGACTGCATGAGCGTGCCGCGCTCCTGCTTGGCCTTGGGGTAATCGCCGGGGATCGGTTGACCGTGGTACTTGGTGAGGGCGGGCTTGGGATCGAAGGTGTCGACCTGACTTGGGGCGCCGTTGAGGAAGAGGAAGACGACCTGTTTCGCTTTGGCTGCGTGGTGGGGAGTTTTGGGATTGAGGGACGCAGCGTCGGCGGCGAGGAGGTTGGCGAGGCCGATCATGCCGAAGCCGGTGCCTGTGGTCTTGAGTAAGTGGCGGCGGGTCATTGCTTCCTTAGTTGTTAGTTGACGAAGAGCAGTTCGTTGGAGCTCAGAAGGACTTGGGCGTAGGGGAGCCAGGCGTCTTTTTGAGAGTTAAGAAATTGCTGGCCAATTTCGAGTTCGTGTTTGGTGGCTTCGCGGCCGTAGAGGAGACGGTATGCCTCGCGGATGCGTTCGGCGGGCGGGTTTATGGTTTTGAGTTTGCCGATGAGAGCGTTGGCACGCGCTTCGAGAAATTCACTATTGAGGAAGAAGAGCTGCTGGAGAGGCGTGGCGGTGGAGATGCGCTGTTCGGCGCTGAGATTGGGATTGGGGAAGTCGAATAACGAGAGCGTGCCGTCGAGTTTGCGGCGGCTGACGAAGCCGTAGATGGAGCGGCGGTGGTTTTGGAGTTGCTCGAGTGGTTGCGGCGGGCCTGCGGGTTTGCGGTCGAGTTCGCCGGTGACGCTGAGGAGCGTGTCGCGCATGGATTCGGCGTCAAGACGCTGGCGGTTGGCTCGCCAGAGGAGGCGGTTGGCGGGATCGACCGCGACGGCTTCGCCTTTCTGGTCGGCGCTAAGTTGGTAAGTGCTCGAGAGCATGATTTCGCGGTGGAGTTTTTTGATGGACCAGTTACTCGCGATGAATTGCGACGCGAGGTAATCGAGGAGTTCCGGATGGCTGGGACGATCACCCATGAGGCCGAAGTTCGAGACGGTTTTGACGATGCCTTCACCGAAGTGGTGTTGCCAGACGCGGTTGACGAAGACACGGGCCGTGAGGGGATTTGTGGGGCTGGCGATGGCTTCAGCGAGTTCGAGACGACCGCTGCCTTTGGTGAATGCTTTGGGTGCGGTGTCGCTCAAGATCGACATGAAGGCGCGGGGAGCTTCTTCACCGAGACGCTCGGGCGCGCCGCCGATCTGGATGCGTTCGTTGATGGCGGTGGGATTGTCTTTGATGGCGTGGGCAAAAGAGTATTGCGGAGGGAGAGCAGTTTGCAGGTCCTTCAGCTCGGCGCGCATGTTGGAGAGGTATTGCTTCCAGGGGCCTTCGAGGAAGCGCTCGACGGTGCCGTCGCTGGTGAGGTAGCCACGGTTGGGGCCGTAGTAGAGAATGCCGTCTTCTTCCTGCTTGAATTCGCGGCCGTAGAAATCGCTAAAGAAGAGGTCGCGCCAGAGGTAGAAACGGGCGGAGGGGAGGGCGTGGGTTTCGCCTTTGGAGTCTGGATCGTTGGTGGCTTTGGAAGAGAGGTTTTTCTCGTCGACTTCTTTGCGCTCACGCATGACGGAGAGGGCTTCGAGACGGAAGTTGGTTAAGTTGAAATCTTCGTTCTGCCAGCCGTGGAGGTACTTGTTGTCCTTGGGGCCGGTGTTGAGATATTTGGCCCAACGGGAAAGAGTTTCTTCGTCGAGGTTATCGGCTTTGGCTAGCGTGGCGGGGTTGAGTTTGAGGTCGGTTTTTAGTTTTCTAACTGCACGGATGTAGCGGGGGGAATCTGCGGCGAGGGCCTCGGCAAGAGTTGTAGCCTGATTGTGGAGGAAGGTCTCGATGCGTTTTTTGACTTCCTGGATTTTCTTGTCCTGGGCCTTCCAGGCTTTGACTTCGGCTTCGGGAGCGAGTTCGAATTCGGCGCGCTTGGTGGAGGAAAAGACGCCTTGGAGAGCGTAATAATCTTTGGTGGGAATGGGGTCGAATTTGTGGTCGTGGCACTGGGCGCATGCGGCGGTGAGAGCGAGAAAGCCGCGTGTAGTAACATCGACGCGGTCGTCTGTCAGTTCGGGTGAGAGACCGTAGAAGCCGAGACCAATGGCGAGTTTGGGGTCTTGACCCGCTAACTGATCGCCGGCGATCTGGGCCTTGACGAAGGTGTCGTAGGGGAGGTCTTTGTTGAAGGATTCGATGACCCAGTCGCGGTAGCGGAAGGAGTTGGGATAGGGAAGTTCGACGTCGGAATCGAGACGGTCGTCGGCGTAGCGGGCGACGTCGAGCCAATGGCGGGCCCAGCGTTCGCCGTAGTGAGGGCTGGCGAGGAGATGGTCGACGACTTTGGCGAAAGCGTTGGGGGACTTATCTTCTTCAAAGGCCTGGACCGCGGCGAAGGTGGGAGGGAGGCCGGTGAGATCGAGGTAG
>JBKJUN010001057.1:0-3019 GCA_046590555.1 Bryobacter sp.
CTCGCCAGAAAATCAGTGCCTGAGATATTGAACGGCCTGCTCGACGCGGGCCTGGGCAGCATGCCCGGTGGCGGGGCGGAGATTTTTCATCCTGAAGTGCGCGGCAAAATCTGTGAACATAAAGCGGATGCCCGCAACTGGTTCGATATCCACCGCACCGCGCACGAATTGGGCCTGAAGACCAATTGCACGATGCTCTACGGTCACATTGAAAACGCCTTCCACCGCGTCGATCATTTAATTCGGCTGCGCGAGTTGCAGGACGAGACCGGCGGTTTCCAGACGTTCATCCCTCTCGCCTTCCATCCGGAAAATACCGGCCTGTCTCACATCAAGAAGCCCTCCGCCCTGATGGACCTGCGAACCATCGCCGTCAGCCGGCTGATGCTCGACAACATCCCGCACATCAAGGCCTACTGGATCATGATGACCCCGCGCATGGCTCAGCTCGCCCAGCGCTTCGGCTCCGACGATCTCGACGGCACTGTCGTTGAAGAGAAGATCTACCACGACGCTGGCGCAACTACCAGCCAGAGCCTGCGCCGCGAAGAACTCGTCAGACTAATTCGCGAGGCCGGTCGGGAACCGGTTGAGCGCGACACCCTGTACCGCCGTGTCGAACGCAGTGCCCAACCCGATACCGCGTTCACTATTCTGGTCTAGAAATTGAGTGGCCCTGGCAGCCCCCATATAGCGCTCCAGTAGTCGCTTGTCGGTACGAGCCAGATCCACCACGGCAGCCGTCTTTGGGATCCGCTTCAGATCTTCCTCAGTCACACGAACTTCACCCCCCCAGCGCTTCCAGCAGCCGCTGACAGAAGGGCTCTGGCGGCCCATGGTGTAACCCTTGGTAAAAACCGTCCGTCCTCTCCACTTGCAACACCTTCATCAACGCATCGAAAACCGGCTGCGGCATCTGTCCGGAAAATGCTCTGGCAAAGGCCCCGCGAAACGGGGCGGGAAGAGGTACTTCTGAATTTATGATCTGCACTTCCCATCAGCATGCACTTCAAAAATGTCGGCATCACAACGGATCAATAACAGTTCTGTCAAACCCAGTCTGCAAGCTAGGGCTACACTAAAAAGAATCCTTTAATCTAATGCTGCGCCATATTACTCCCATCGTTCTTACACTCCTGGTGCTCCTCAATTCCTGCAACAAGGAACAGAAGGTCACGGCGACCAAAAAGGAAACTGGCCCACTCAAGGTCCGCGCCGTCACCGCTACTCAACGCATCGTCAAGCGTAGCGTCGAAAGTGTAGGCACACTCTTCCCGCTCGATGAAACCATCGTCAGTGCCGAAATCGATGGCCGCGTCGATCGCGTCGATGTCGACCTCGGCGACTTCGTCAACAAGGGCCAGATTATGGTCCACATCTCTGACGAAGAACAACGTTATCTTCTAGCCCAAAACGAAGCCCAGCTCCGCTCGAGCCTCGAGCGCCTCGGGCTCACCAAAGACACGGATCGTGTACAGGACGTAAAGACTACCCCCGACGTTCGCCGCTCCGAAGCAGACCTCCAGGAAGCCGAGCAGCGCTTCAAACGCACCCGCGAACTCCGCGACCAGGGCATCGGCGCGCAAGCCGATCTCGATCAAGCCCAGGCCCGCTTCAACTCGGCCAAAGCCGGCTACGACGCCACAGTCAATCAGACCCGCAACCTGGTTCAGGAAGTGGAACGCTTCAAAGCCATCGTCGACCTGCAACGCAAGAAGCTCCGCGACACTACCGTTTATGCTCCCTTCGCCGCCAGCGTAAAAGAGCGCCAGGTCACCGTTGGCCAATACGTCAGAGCAAACACGCCTCTGATCGTTCTCGTCAAAACCGACCCGCTCCGCCTCCGCCTTGACGTGCCAGAGCGCATGGCCCCGTGGGTGAAAGTCGGACAGATTGCCCAGGTTGAAGTGGAAGCCTTTGAAGGGCAAAAGTTCAATGGCAAGATCTGGCGCGTTGCCCCCTCAGTCGATCAAGCCAAGCGCACCTTCATTGCCGAAGCCCTGATAGACAACCCCGGCATGCGCCTCAAGCCTGGTTCTTACGCTAAGGCCCGCATCCCCACCGACAAGTCAGAAACCATCGTCCTGCTCCCCAACCGCGCCGTACAGTATGTGCTTGGTTCCAACAAAGCCTACGTAATCAAGGACGACACAATCGAAGCCCGTGAGGTAAAGATCGGCGAGCGCTTCGAAACTGAAGTTGAAATCCTCGAAGGCGTAGCCGCTGGCGAAACGGTAGCGACAACCAACCTGGCCCGCCTCGATACCGGCAGCAAGGTTGTCATCGACACCAGCGCCATGGTCTCGCAAAAGAAAACCGAGTAAACGCGACTAAACCGTTGTGGCATCATTGAAAAGACTGCTACCTCATGCCCTACGAGTACGACGTCTTCTTCAGCTATAAGCACAGCCCAAAGTCGCTACATTGGCATTGTGAAGTGAAAGATTGCCTCGAGGAATGGCTGACCCAGGCCCTCGGTGGAAAGCCTTGCCGGGTTTTCATGGACAAAGAAGCAATAGCGACAGGAGACCGATGGCGAAAATCCTTACAGCACGCCATTAAACATTCAAAATGCCTTGTTGCTATTTGGTCGCCAGCCTACTTCCAGTCGCCTTATTGTCTTTCGGAATGGAAAGCGTTTCGAGAGCGTGAAAAGAAATGCGGTTTGGATGTCCAAGGGCTGGTAGTGCCAATCCGTTATCATGACGGCGAATTCTTCCCACACGAAGCAAAAGAAATCCAGATGACCGATTTCAGTGAGCATACTTCGTTGCTCCCCGCATATTGGGATACGCGAGATGCAGTTGTATTGGGAGAGAAAATCAGAGTCTTCGCTGAATCGGTAGCTAGAATAGTCAATTCTGCCCCTCCCTTTGATCCAAGCTGGCCAGCCGAGCTTCTGGATCGACCCCCTTCTCAGCCAAGTATTGAATTGGCAAAGCTATGAACCCCAGCCAGAAGCTATTTGATTATGGCATCGTATACAGCTTCTACTCTTTTAAGGGTGGCGTAGGGCGTT
>JBKJUN010000108.1:0-3822 GCA_046590555.1 Bryobacter sp.
GTGGCATCGTAGACCATGTCGACCAGGCCACGCGCCGCCGCGTCTACATCGCTAATTCCGGACTCAACCGCGTCGAAGTCTATGACGAACGAACCCGCGCCATGCTTGCCCCGATCAGTGTCGGACAACTACCACGTTCGCTCGCTCTCTCTAGCGACGGCAGCACTCTCTACGTAGCGAATTCAAGTTCCGAATACATCAGCGTGATCGACCCAGGAACCAACCGGGTCATCGACCGCCTCACTTTCCCGCCCCTCCCGGTCCTCGCAAATGTGGCCTTAATTTACCCGTCGCAAATCGCCGCCACCCAGCGTGGTTTGCTCGTGATCATGAACAACGGTTCGCTCTGGACTTCGGTCGGCAACCAACTAATTCCCCGCTCCAACTGGAATATCCTCGGGGCCAACAACCTGGCCGCCCCCCGCACGATGGCGGCAACGCCTAATGGCGAATACGTCATAATGCAGAACGGCAACGGCGTAGTCTACCTTTATGACGCCATTGCCGACGACATCGTTCAGTCGCGTCAGGTCTTTACCGGCACTCAGTTGCAGGGCTACTATGGCCCGATCACCGCAGGGCCTCGCGGCTCCTACTATGTCGTCAATGGCACAGTACTGAATCAGTCGCTGACTCCGATAAGCGGCACGACAGCCCCGGGCCAAGTCGCCACAGTAACCATCCCGGCAGTTGCTGCCATCGGCAACAATCAGTTCGCCCGCTTCTCGATGCCTGTACGCGCCAACGCCACTGCCGTGGTGACAGCCCTGCCGGCCGTCGAAATTGCCAACACCGACACCAGCCAGGCCCTTCGACGCCTGACCGCTCTTGAAGGCCCGGTCGCCGCAGTAGTGGGCACACAGCGCACCAACATCGACGGTCGCACCATGGTGGTCGACGCAGCCGGCACAACTGCTTACGTAATCACGACAAGTGGCCTCAGTATCGTAAGCCTCGAAGCAACCGTAGTCACTGATAGGCCAACCCTCAGCAATGGCGGGACTGTGTCCCTCGGTAGCTACACAACGGATCTTCCCGCAGGCGGTATCGTATCCATCTTTGGCCGCAACCTTGGCACCACGGTTGTCGCTAGCACTGCACCACTGCCAACCATCCTCGAAGGTGTTTGCGTGACCCTCAACAATACGCCACTGCCACTCTTCTCTACCTCAAGCGGTCAGATCAACGTCCAGATTCCTTTTGAGCGAACACCTGGTCAGTTTCAGTTGATCGTCCGCGACACCAACAAGAAGATTGCCAGTGTTGCTCAGAATATTCGAATTGTCCGCGCGGCTCCTTCCGTGCTCGTCGATCCCGTCTCAAAGCAGGCGGCCATCTATGACGACAAGGGTCGGCCCATTACACCGGACAACCCTACAACCAGAGACCGTCGCTTGGTGATCTACGCCCTCGGCCTTGGCCCAACCAAAGGCACACGAGTCGCTGCTGGGGCATTATCCCCAACCGCAGTGCCAGCCGAAACAACAGATACGGTGAAGGTCTTCTTTGGAGACAAGCGCTACAGCCAGGCGGAGATGATCGTTGAGTGGAGCGGTCTAGTCCCTGGATTCGTCGGCCTTTACCAGATCAACATCTACGTGCCTGGAGACCGTCTCCGTGGGGATAATCTGGACGTCACGATTCGTGTTGGGGCAGTGGAGAACCGATTCATCGATTCCGTGAAACCGACCGTGTCAGTCGAGTAGAGTCGTTCACTATGTATAATTCGGTTGTGCGATTTGTAATTTGCTCTTCAGTTCTAGCAGGCGTTCTTTTCCTCTCCGGCTGCGCCAAGGACATCAACAATAAGGAAGCAGTTAAAGAGGCGGTGATGAAACGCCTGACCACAGTTTCCGGATTGAACATGTCGGGAATGGAAGTGGAAATATCCAGTGTTTCCTTTCAGGGCGACAAGGCCGATGCGCAGGTTGCATTCAAGGGCAAAGGCTCTGCCGAGGCGATGCTGAACATGAGCTACAAACTGGAACGTAAAGGTAATGAGTGGACCGTGAAGTCCAGCAGTGGCGGCTTGGGTGGCGGTGGCTCGACCTTGCCTCCCGGCCATCCACCCGCTACCCCAAGTGGCGGTAATAAGTGAAGCGCGTCGCTGTTCTCGGGGGTGGACCTGCCGGAGCACATGCGGCAGAAAAACTGGCGGCGTCTGGTCTTGAAACGATCCTGATTGACGAAAAGCTCGCCTGGGAAAAGCCCTGCGGCGGCGGCGTCACTTATAAGGCTTATGAGAAGTACCCCTTCCTCTTTGAGAATCAGACTCAGAAGAAGGTAGTCACCGAAACCTATCTCGGAGCCCACAAGTCTGGCTGCGTGAAGATGAATCTGAATCAGCCGATCCTGGTCTTTTCGCGGCGCGAGTTCAACCAGATGTTGCTCGACCGAGCTGAGAAGGCCGGTGCTCAGATTGAGAAGGAGCGGGTTACCGCCATCGAAGAACGCGAAGAAGGTTGGACGCTTAAGACCAAGTCTGGTTCGATCGATGCCGACTACATGGTGGTTGCCACCGGGGCGCGCAATCCACATCGGGACTTCGGAACCAAGTGGAAGCCTGAGGACACGATGGTGGCTCTTGGCTACTACGTTCCGTCCAATCAGGAACATATCGACATTCAATTTCTTGACCGGCTGGAAGGCTACATCTGGATCTTCCCACGCAACGGTCACCTGTCGGCCGGTATCTGCGGACGTGGCGCGACAGCTCATGATTTGCGGCTGCGCCTCGAACGCTATCTCGACGAGAAGGGCATCAACTGGAAGCAGGGTCAGCTATACGCTCACATGCTGCCGTCGCTATCACGACCGAGCTGGCGCAGCAACCGTATGGCTGGCAAGCGCTGGATGGCTGTGGGAGATTCTGCTGGCTTGGTCGATCCGATCACCGGTGAGGGCATCTATTACGCGATCCGTTCGGCTGATATCGCGAGCAGCGTGATTACCTCCGCCTCGTTTGATCCGGCAACGGCGGGTGGCGTTTATCGCGGTCGCGTCGAGGACGACTTCCTGCTTGATCTTGAGTTTGGGGCGAGCTTTGCTCAGAAGCTTTACCTTGGCCGCTTCTTCTTCAAGAGCATTCCTTCTTGCATCGTCGACTACATGCACCGCTCACCGAAACTGTATGAGCTTATGCAGGACATCTTCTCTGGAACGCAAGACTATCTGAGCCTGCGCAATCGTCTCTTCCGCAACCTGAATGGCAGCGTGAACGAGACGATCGTCAACTTTATCTTCCAGCGCATCATCCCGGAGCCTCCGGTTGGTATGCGCGCTACAGCCCGTTAAGTACATGAACAAAACTCGATCCACCAGTATGCTCGCAAGAGCAAGCAAAGTAATTCCTGGCGGGGTGAACTCGCCTGTCCGAGCCTTCCGCAGTGTCGGTGGGGGGCCTCTGTTCATAAAACGGGGTGAAGGCTGCCGGATGATCGATGAGGACGATAACTCGTTTATCGATTATGTTGGCAGTTGGGGTCCGCTGATTCTCGGTCATAAGCCGAAGTGCGTCATTGATGCCATCGAAGCTGTCCTTGAGATTGGAACGAGCTTCGGGGCACCAACCGAGCGTGAAATTATCCTGGCTGAGGCGATCCGCGATGCGGTGCCTTCGATGGAGATGGTAAGACTTGTAAGCAGTGGTACCGAAGCGGCTATGAGTGCACTTCGGGTGGCACGAGGATTTACAGGCCGCGATCTCTGCATCAAGTTTGAGGGCGGCTACCACGGCCATGTGGACTCGCTCCTGGTGAAGGCTGGGTCTGGGCTTGCGACGCTTGGTTTGAGCGACAGCGCGGGTGTTCCTGCGGCATTTGC
>JBKJUN010000012.1:0-4355 GCA_046590555.1 Bryobacter sp.
CGCCGGCTCGAGAGCCGCAAAAGACAACGTATCGGTCTGCGCTTGTGAAGCGTCGGTACGACCTGCGCTGAAAGGAACCTGAACGGAATTGCCGGCAATCTTTGCCGCCTGCTCAACGGCAGCATTACCACTCAACACGATAAGATCAGCCAGCGAGATTTTCTTCCCGCCCGACTGAGCGCTGTTGAATTCTTTCTGGATTGCCTCAAGACGCTGCAACACCTTGGCCACTTCGCCGGGATTGTTTACTGCCCAATCCTTCTGAGGCGCAAGGCGGATGCGTGCTCCGTTGGCGCCACCGCGTAAATCAGTTCCACGGAACGACGAAGCTGAAGCCCAGGCTGTCCGAACCAGTTCCGGCACGGTCAAACCCGAAGCCAGGATCTTTGTCTTCAGAGCCGCAATGTCCTTGGCGTCCACGAGTTTGTGATCGACACGCGGGACTGGATCCTGCCAGATCAATTCTTCACTAGGAACTTCCTGACCGATGTAGCGAGCACGCGGACCCATATCGCGATGAGTCAGCTTGAACCATGCCTTGGCATAGGCCAGACGGAATTCCTCAGGGTTCTGACGGAAACGCATCGCAATCTTCCGGTAGCTGGGGTCTTCTTTCAGTGCCAGATCCGTCGTAAACATGATCGGTGCGTGACGCTTGGATGGATCGTGCGCATCAGGAACGTCGTTCGCCGCCTTGTTGTCTGCAGGGATCCACTGCGTAGCACCAGCAGGGCTCTTCGTCTTTACCCATTCAAAGGCAAAGAGATTGTCCAGATACTGTGTAGACCACTTGATTGGAGTCGCCGTCCAGGCACCTTCGAGTCCGCTGGTAATCGTATCGCCGGCTTTGCCGCTGCCGCACTTGTTCTCCCAACCAAGACCCTGCTTCTCAACTCCGCCAGCCGCTGGTTCTGCCCCCACGCACTTCTCTGGGGGCTTTGCGCCATGGGCCTTGCCGAAAGTATGGCCGCCGGCAATCAGCGCCAGCGTCTCTTCGTCATTCATCGCCATGCGCCCAAAGGTTTCACGGATGTCCTTGGCTGCTGCCAACGGATCGGGATTGCCATTGGGCCCCTCTGGATTCACATAGATCAAACCCATCTGAACTGCAGCGAGCGGCTTCTGCAAATTACGATTTCCGCTGTAGCGCTGATCGTCGAGGAACTTCTTTTCGGGGCCCCAGTAGACGAGTTCGGGTTCCCAATCGTCTGCACGTCCACCGGCAAAGCCAAAGGTCTTGAAGCCCATGTTTTCGAGAGCAACATTTCCGGTAAGCACCATCAGGTCACCCCAGGAGAGCTTCTGCCCGTACTTCTGCTTCACGGGCCAAACCAAACGACGAGCTTTGTCGAGATTGGCGTTATCAGGCCAACTGTTGAGCGGGTCGAAGCGTTGCTGGCCACCATCTGCTCCACCGCGGCCATCGGTTGCCCGGTAGGTGCCGGCACTGTGCCATGCCATCCGGATGAAAAATGGCCCATAGTTGCCGTAGTCTGCGGGCCACCAATCCTGAGACGTTGTGAGTACCTTTGCGATGTCCTGCTTCACAAGCTTCAGGTCGAGCGTGGCAAATGCCTTGGCATAGTTAAAGTCTTTGCCCAGAGGGTTGGATTCGGCAGAATTCTGGCGCAGGGGCGAGAGGTCCAGCTTTTCTGGCCACCAGAACTGGTTTGGCTTGGCCTGCTGCGCGCTCGCCATATTTGTGAACATCAACGGAAGGCCAGCCACAGCAAGAGTGGCGAGCAACTTCTTGAAACTTTGTTTCATCTACTTCTCCTTGATTCAACGGATAATCCGCTACAGTCCGAGTGTAGTGAGGGATTGGCAAGCATGCACCTATTGCTCATATAGGCCATTCCTATCGAAGCTCAATCGCTATAATTTAGGCTCGTGTCTGAAAACCAAACCCACAAAGCAAGTTTTAAAGGCTTGGCGCTCGGGGCACTCGGTGTCGTCTTCGGAGACATCGGAACCAGTCCCCTTTACACATTGAAAGAATGCCTTCATGCGGCGGGGCATCACAAGGCCACCGAAGCCGATCTCTACGGCATCCTCTCTCTGATCTTCTGGGCACTGACGCTTGTGGTTACGCTCAAATATCTAACCTTCATCATGAAGGGCGACAACAAGGGCGAAGGCGGCATTTTTGCGCTGCTTGCGCTGGTTCCCGAACACCTTCGATCTGCCAAACCGGGCCGTATTTCCGCTGTCGCACTCTTCGCGATCGTAGGAGCAGCTCTGCTTTACGGCGACGGAATCATTACCCCTGCCATTTCTGTGCTTGGCGCGGTAGAAGGGCTAGTCGTTGCCGATGCCCGTTTCAAAGACTTCGTTGTACCAATCAGTTGTGTGATTCTTATTGGACTTTTCGCCATTCAGAGCCGTGGCACAGGTGTTGTTGGCAAGCTCTTCGGGCCGGTGATGATCGTATGGTTTACCACGCTAGGAGCGCTGGGTGCCTATCACATCTCGCACAATCCGGAAATTCTGGGGGCGTTGCTGCCGCACCACGCATGGCAATATTTTCTAACTCACGGCTTCTCTGGAGTGCATATTCTTGCCTCAGTTGTACTGGCAGTCACGGGTGGCGAAGCACTGTATGCCGACATGGGTCACTTCGGCATCAAACCGATCCGTTTTGTTTGGTTGGGCTTTGTAATGCCTGCTTTGCTGCTTGCCTACTTTGGCCAGGGTGCACACGCGCTTCGCGACCCGCGTTCGATGGACAATCCCTTCTTTGACATGGTGCCGGCCGGCTGGGCAACCTATGCCTTGGTTGTGCTTTCCAGCATGGCGGCTGTCATCGCTTCTCAGGCCTTGATCTCGGGTGCCTTCTCACTCACTCGCCAGGCGATGCAGCTAGGCTTTTTTCCGCGGGTTCAAGTCCATCACACGGCCCACCAGATGGAAGGCCAGATTTACATTCCGCAAGTGAACTACTTTATTGCTGCGGGCTGCCTTGCTCTGGTCATTGCCTTTGGCGCGTCTTCGCGATTGGCAGCCGCCTACGGCATCGCTGTTACTGGCACGATGGTGATCACTTCTGTCATGTACTTTTTGGTGGTACGCCAGACTTGGGCCTGGTCGCTGGCCAAAGCACTGCCCCTGCTCATTCTTTTTCTCGCTGTGGATTTACCCTTCCTCTGGTCCAATTTAGGCAAGTTCTTTGATGGAGGCTGGGTTCCCGTCTTGATCGGAGTAGGTGTACTGATCATCATGGTGATCTGGAACCGGGGCCGCACCCTGATCGCCAACCAATACCGGCTCCGCTTTCCTTCGAAAGAATCTGCCCGGGAACGCGTAGATGCACGACTTGCCGCCCGTGTACCCGGTACTGCCGTCTTTATGGCGTCTAGCGCCGATATGCTTCCGCCCGTCTTGGTTCACCATGTGGAGCGAAGCCGCGCCCTGCAGGAAACGGTGGTGCTGTTGACGATTCTAATCGTTGGCGATCCGGTTCTCGAAGATGAAGCAGGCCGGTACTCTGTAAATCATCTGCAAGATGGTTTCCACAGAATCATCGTCAAGTTTGGCTTTATGGAAGAACCGAATGTAATGCCGATTCTGGAGAGGGCGGTTCTGGAAGCGAAGATTCCATTTGGAGACCGCGAAGTTACTTATTATCTGGGGCGGGAAAACTTCATAGCGTCGTCCAAAGGTCATATGGGTGCTGTGTCGGAGTCGATCTTCTCTGTACTGCAAAAGAACGCTGTCGCCGCAGATCGTTACTTCGGGTTGCCGCATCGGTATGTCGTTGAGATCGGTACGCAGATGGACTTGTAGAGTTGTAGAATCTCGGGGTTTGAGGGCGCGGTAGAACGGGCGGATCTGAGTCGGCCATGTGGGGTGCTGCTTTGAGGACAAGTTTCGCTCAAGGTCTTGAGCGGAATAGGCGTGCTCTAAGACTAATCGATCCTTGAGGAAATGGTTCCACTACGGGTGGGAGGCAGGGACTCGAACCCCGGACCTCCATCGTGAAAAGAAATTGGTCTGCCGCTATTTGCGCCAAAGGCTCCATCGCATTTTCATGAGTTTTAACAAGACAGTCCACTTGCTCTGCGCTAACGACCTAACAATTGTTATTTGCTTCAGCTGGACTTTTGACCGGTTTTGATACTTCTTATTCAATTCACTTCGACTGCCTGCCGTATTGTTCCAACGTTGCTTTGAACAAATCGGGAGAAGATCGGAAGCTGGTCTTGCGGAGCCGGTCGATTGATAGCGTCAAATCCACCAGTCCTAGAGTTGCAGCCTTCCCGATTACGCCCAAAATGCCGGTAACGGAGAGACCTCGTTGCCCGGCAATGAGGCGTCGCGAATCGCAGCGATATCCTTTTCAAGATCAAAGATCGTGT
>JBKJUN010000205.1:0-8467 GCA_046590555.1 Bryobacter sp.
CCGCGCCTTCAGCGACAGCTTCACTTCTTGCAGTTTCGACTCCAGCTTCTTCCGCGCCGTCCGCCGTCAGACTGCGAAGTATCCACGACTGCTGACCCCGCAATAATGCGAGAACCCCAGAAACGTGAACCTCTCCACCTCTCCCTCACCACGCTCTGCCCGATTCTGCTTGGCAAAACGCCCAAACTCGATCAGCCGTTTCTTCTCTGGATGTAGTTCCAACCCGACCTTGGCCAGCCGTTTCCATAACTCTTCCATGCCACCAGCCCCTTCGAACCATCCAAAGCCTATGCATCATACGCTGGTTCTTGTCCTCGCGTTATGGGTTTGCGGCGGACTGTTCTTGGGATTGCCGGTCGCGGCCACTGTGGCTCTGGTTGGCGTGGCAGTGAGTCCTGGACTGTTGGTATTAGTCCTTCTTAGTCTGCTCGTCTGGGCTGTGACCTCGTTGTGGAGCTTGGTCATTTACATTCGCAGTTGCAAGTATCATTCTCGTATTAATTGGCGAAGGGATTTAATTATCTGGATTACTGTCACCATTATGACTCTTGTCATTGCCACGGCGGCCTCGAAGACGAATCTGGTCACACGTATGCTTGAGCCTGACTATACGCCTGACATGGCCCAGAGCCTCTTGAGAACTGCCACTGACCCAGCAGATCTAGTCCAATACCTGCAACGGTATCCGACGGGAAAATATGTTCCGCTGACTCTACATCGCATGGTTGAAATCGAACCTGATTATTGGAAGTCAGCCCTCGCTGATCCGCAGCCAATGAAATGGGAGCTATATCTGCGTGCCTATCCCAACGGTCCACATCGCGTTGAAGCAGAAAGGCTATTGGCCCTGCACAAAGCCTCAGTCTCTCAATGAATAACCATTGAAATCTACTTGCTAATCAAGCGCTCTTCGCGATAGGGAGGCGTATCGCTGACCACCCCCGGGACGCAACGGTACCTGATCCTTCACTGTGCGATTTACTGGCTTTTTGACAAGATACCAACCTGAGGCTGTCGCGGTTCCGCAAAATGCTGAGCGCAAGTGCGGCAATCCTCTAGGTGGAGGAAATTGCCAGATTAGACTGCCTATCGCTCGACCAAGAGACGCAAGCGATAGTCCGTGTCGAGTTGCTAGATCTACTTAAGCAAACCAATTCCTGCAAACTAGACGCAGTTTTGCTCTTGGCCTACTCATGGCCGCCACTGACGTCATTCCTGTAGAGATCGATGCTGGGGCGTTCGGCCTCTGGCACTCTCGCGTGTTCATTTCTCCTCATACGATTGCACTGTCGTGACTGTTCGTCGCTTGATTGATGCTGCCATTCATTCGATTCCGGGCTGAGATTATTAGCCTATTCAGGCCCAAGCTGCATCTGGTCCACAGGCAGAAGTAGGTAGCGCTGCTATATTAAGCGACATTAATGACCTGGGTTCCGACGTGGCTTCGCATGACACAGTATGAGTAAGCTGATTGTTGGCCTGATCGTCATGCAATGCATGTTGTGGAGCGGAGTAAAGGGCGTGGCTGGCGTCAGAGTGATCCTCGGCAAACAGCTGGGCAACAGCGCCATCCAAACAGCCGATACTGACGCAGCGGGGAACGTTAAGTTTCGAGTCAACGCGAGTGGAGTGTATCAACTCAGAATCTTTTGCCCGCAGCCTTGCCCTCCCAAGCCTGGCCAGTACACCATGTCCTCGGTGGCTTTGCCGGTCGAAGCCCAAAAGACTGGAGAGCGCTTCGCGTCTGCGGACCATCGCCAGCGCCCCAAGAAGCTCTTTATTGTCCCGGACATCGCCCCGGAAAAATTTCCCGCCGAGGGTTTTACCGTCCATACCGAAGAAATTGTCGTCTCGCGCGCCCCGGCGATCGTCTACGCAACGCTCCGGCCGGCCGAGCCACTCCTCTCCACCAACGCTCTCACGTTCATCGCCGATGAAGGCGGCCCGCCCCCACAGCCGCAAAGCCTGATCATCAACGCTGCGGGTGCGCTCAGCTTCAGCTACGACATCCAGACCCTTTACAAGAAAAAGCGCGACGACACAGGCACGCCTCCCACTTGGCTCACGCTGTCTCAAACCCGCGGCTCTTACCCGCCGCCGGACCGGCTTCCGGAAATCGAAGTCACCGTAGCCACGCGTGGCCTCACTGCCGGCCTCTATCAAGCGGAACTCCGGCACAGCATCACCATGGACGACGGCACGGTCATCCATGCCTCCGCCGTCGCTACGCTTCTCGTAAAGCCCGCCGGCACCGATCCCGGTTTGACCCTTTCGCGTTCGGGGCTTCTGTATACGAGCCTCGTGGGGGCGAATCCCGAGGTGGAGATGACGCGGCTGTGCAACCAGTCCGCTGCGGCTATCAATTGGACCTCCACGATTCCGCCGGGGCAGTCCCAACTGATCTCACTCGCGCCGGCTCAAGGCACGCTCGCCTCTGGGGCCTGTACCGACGTCCGCGTCACCGCCACCACCCGCACGCTTGCTTCGGGCGTCATCAAGGGCCCGCCGATCCTGATCAATCGGCCTGGGCCGACGAGGCCGTTGTCATTGGACACGTGGATATTCGTGGCCGCGCCGAACTGCGTGGCGAATACCGTGTATCCCGTGGTGCTTTCGAGCCCTCCCCAGCTATTGCCGCGAGCGGGCAATAACTTTGAAGTGATACCCGTGGATAACTGCGGCGCGATCGCCGCGCGGGGCGTCGTGTGGGCCGACGGCTTGTATGGAACTGTGTATGCGAACCGCATTTCCACACCCATAGGAGCGGCGTCAGGTCCGGGGACGGCGCAGAGGGCCGTCGCCAAAAAAGGCGTCAGCGGCTACCTGACTTTCGCGCCGGACATCACAGTTGATGAGCGGGACATCGACATCACGTTCACGGGAGAAGCGCCAGTGCAAAAGACGGCGACGATCGTCCTCGCTCAATCCGTCTCGAACATAAAGAACAATTTGTCGGTCCCAATCGATGGCCCAGTGGGCAGCCTCTCCAACCCTAAGTGGCCAGGTATGCCTTCCCCGGGAACTCCGAGGTTGGTATGGCGCAATTTCTACCATTTGAAATCGGGCTCAAAGGCGGCACTATCGGATACGATCGAAGGCGAGTGGCTCATCATCAACGGTAAGAAGCCGACAATCCTATATTCTTCGCCGCTGGAGATTGCCATTATCATCCCCAGCGACACTCCGCAGGGCCGTCACACTGTGTTGCTCGAAACTCCGGACGGCCTATCGATGGCTAATGAGTTCGACGTAGAAGTCGCGCAACCCGCTCTGTATACCTGGGACGGTACAGGCCAAGGGCCCGCGATGGTCTATAACGCGACGCTACGCGGCATGGTGACCGCATCGAGCCCGGCCCGCGCCGATGACGTGCTGGTGGCATATGTCGATGGGCTCGGCGCCGTGGACCCCGCCATTCCCGATGGCCAGGCTGCACCGCAGGACCCGCTCAGCCGCGCCATCAATCCAGTGGAAGTGACCATCGCCGGTAAACCCGCGGAAGTGCTGTTCGCCGGACCCGTGCCCGGCTACACCGGCTTCAGCCAGATCAACTTCAAAGCGCCTTCGGGCCTTACCGGCACAGCGGCCGTGGAGCAAGAAGAAATCGTGGTGAAGGTGGCGGACGTGGTCAATGCTCAGTCCGCCACGTCGTGGTTTGCCAAGACGCGCACGCAGACGGCGCGGGTGATCGTCACCACCAATCCCGTGGGGTTGGCAGTGTTCGTCGACGGTGCGCGCATCGTCACGCCTCGCACGTATGACTGGCCGGTGGACTCGCTCCACACGCTCAGCGTCGCCTCGCCGCAAAATGAGACGGCCACCGCGCGCCTAATCTTTTCTAACTGGGACGGCGATACTTACACCCAGTCGTACACTGTGAAGGCGAATGCCAATTACACAGTGACTGCCAGCTTCATTCAGCAATACAAGCTGACCACGGCCGTTACCCTACCGGCGAGCTTCCCGGCGCTCGGCGCCCGTCCCACGATCGCCACCACGCCTGCTTCGACTGACGGCTTCTACAATGCCGGGACGGCAGTGCGGTTGATTCCCGGCGCCAACGCCTCACTGCGCTTCAATAACTGGACCGGCGACGCCACGGGAGCACTAAACCCGCTTATCGTGACGCTGACCGGGGTGAAATCGGTGACCGCCGTTTACGTGACGGCAACAATCGGTCCGGCACCGGAACCTTCCCCGGTCTCCGGGCTTGCGGTAAGTACGATTAGGCTTGTAGGAAAAGAGACAAAGTGAACGAAAATCGAGACGGATTTCATGGCTGGGTGAAGTGGGTGGTCGTGATTGCGGCACTGCTGACGATCTCGGACGGAGTGTATGACGGCGTCAAGGGCTTCATTAATGGCTGGAACCGCGCCCAATCCGCGCCGGCCGAACAGAAACGATAAACTAGCCGCCGGGGTAGTGCCCCCACTGCGCGTTCGGGTGCACTACCAGATTGGATGAGGCGGCTGGCCTCGACTGAACGTCGGCGTTAAGCTGTCGTCAGATACGGCCTTCAACTCCATCGTCCTGTTGAGGCTCTATGCCGCCCTCAACCACCCCACAATGAACCAGCCACAACATTAAGCCCAAAGCGGTTCACAGGTATTTTCAGGTTTCTTTTCCAGCCAACCCACTGATTCCAAACAAAACCACCACGTCCCAAACATTAAGCCCCTCTCCCCGCCTGCTAATTTCTGCTCAGGGGTAAGTCTAGTGAACAACGAACTGAATGAAGAACTAAACATTACCAACGATCCATCGACCGTGGCCTCGAACGACCATGACTCGAATGGCCCGTCCCCTTCGCTCCACGGGCATTACCCCGCTTCGTCACTGTCGGGTCGGAGGAGGCGCTGGCCTCCGTCCGCGTCCCAAACTGTACAGACGGTTTTCCCGTATAGAGCTTTCACGATAACGCGCTCACGCGAGGAGTGATTGAAGCTATCAAACCGATCAAGTTCACCAATCCGTACTCGCCGTATAGCTTGGGCTGGGGGACAGCCGCTTCACAGGCAAGAAGCCAACTACGAAAGAGCTTTGGTATTACGATTACCGGACCAACATCAACCACACCCCAAAAAGAACCCACCCCGCATCAACAATCTGAAAGAATGCGTCAAAGCCTACAATCCCAAGAATCGCCACAAGCGCCAGCCCACTCGAACCCGACTCAACCCGAAGGCCGCTGGCGCAGCTACTCCTACGAAGAACTCACCACCCGCGACAAAGCTGGGCACCGCCAAATGTATCTGCAAATCGAGCCAAATCCAGTCATGAATGCAAATCAGGCATCCGCCGCAGCCTGCCATCCATCGAAAGCCCTATAGTAGTGTGTACTGAGCATTCAATGTCTCATACAATGAATTCGCGGAGAGATCCAATGAGCATCGCCCATCTGCATAATGCCTCGGCAGCTTCCATTGCTGAGCTTTGCAAACAGTATCACGTTAAGGAACTCGCAGTTTTCGGGTCCACAGCCCGCAGCACTGCCAATAACGATTCCGATGTTGATCTTTTCGTCGAATTCGAGCCTGGCTATCATCCCGGCCTGGGTTGGTTTGACCTTGAGGAATCCCTCGAAACCCTCATTGGGCGGCGTGTCGATCTAAGTCAAAAATCTCTACTCAAACCGCGCATCAAGAGTGAAGCCCTCCGCGATGCTGTACTCATCTATGCAGCGTGACCTGAGTCTTCTTGACGATATTCTTTCCGCTGCTGCCGACGTAAACGAATTTTACGCAGTGCTCACGCGCGAATCGTTTGCTGAGCAAAAGGCGCTTCGCCTTGCCATTCTGCATTCCCTTACCATCATCGGCGAAGCTGCGGCTCGACTTTCCGATCAGCTCCGCTTAAGCCACCCGGAGGTCCCGTGGCGTCGGATCATCGCGTTTCGTAACCGTCTGGTACACGGCTACGGAGACCTCGATTTGGATCTGGTCTGGGAGATCTCTGGAAAATTGGTCCCAGCTTTAAAAGACTAAATTGCCTCGATTCGTGCTGAGGTTTTCCCTCAGGATTAGCGAGTAGAAAATCGGCTGGGTGACAGTCTTCAGACATGTCCGTCCCTGCCTCGAATCACCATGCCCTATGCCGTGCGTAGCCGCTTCACAGGCAAGAAGCCAACTACGAAAGGCGGTAATGGCACGCACTTTGCCATTGCGAATCGTCCACGCCACTGACAACAACCGGCCGCCATTGGTAAGACCAACCGAGCGGTATCTTTCTTCTTCGTTCACCAGATCATAAGCCAGGTCTATTGGATCGTTGTTCAGCACCTGCTCGAAGTCTGCGGGCGTAACTTTGTGGGCAGCGAGCTGCTTCTTGTTCTCGTCATCCCAGTCAAACATCTGTCAAATTCTATTCCACTCGACACTCGCCCATTTGTATCGCAACGTATATACGTCCGAACGCGCCAAAGACATCAGCATGCAACTACACCTGAAAAGTCATCAGATGGTCTGTGAGTCAGCCTCATCGGACACCACCGACCCTACAGAATGAATCAGAGGCCCAAGCTCTGAGGCACGTCCTGTGGCAGCTACTTTGTAAAATCACCAATAAAATCAAGCTTGCGGTGAGTTAAAGCTCTGACAGCCTCTGCCTGGCAGCAACACCCCACAAACCGCTCGCGGCTCCCTACCCAAACAAACTCACCAAAATTCCGCCTTCGTCAAGTCTCCGGCTCCCTACGGTCCGCTCAACCAAACGCCCTCACCCCCTGCAAAGCTTCCACCTGAATCTCCCCCTTGTCAACGCTGGAAGCAATCTACTCTCGATTTTTTTCGTAGCGCAAACCGTTCTCCTGGGCTAATGTCTTTGTTTCCATCTGCGCTGTCGCCCTATTCGGCGGCGGAGACTGGTCCACGAACGGTGCCATCGTGTTTTTAGCGGGCCGGTTGGGCCTTCGCCGTGTACCCGCTTCCGGGGGCACACCAGGGGTGTTGAGCAATCCCGGCATCGGCCGGGGCGAGACCTCCCATCAGTGGCTGTCAGCCTCCCGTCAGCCTCCCTATGTCAGGCGAACGCGCTTGATGCCGGGTATCTTATCGAAACCCGCGTCGAAGGTGGCAATTCTCTCCAGACGGTGGTTTAACATCACCGCAGCGTGTACCGCGTCCCGGCTGGAAATAGCCGTGTGAGCGCAGAGAAGGTCGCGAGCCCGATCGGTGTCGGCCAGAGTCACGCCCAATACAACGGGACAGATGCCGGCGAACAAGTCGTAAACGTCGCGCGCCAGGTCCCGCCGGCCAAGCGAAGAATACCGATACAGGATCTCCTGAAGAACCTCAGTGCTGGTACATGCGTCAATTGTTCCCGAGCGGACCTGGTCGAGGAATCGACGAGCTGACGCCTTGTGCGGATGATCCGCCCCGGCGACGTACATCGGGATATTGGAGTCGACAAAGACTTTCAAACGCGACCAGCTTCAATCTCTGCCAGCATCTGGTCGATATCGGCGGTTGGAGCGTCCAGCGCAGCCAGGCGTGCGACGGCGTCGCCTCCGGCGAGATGCCCCGATCGATCCAATGCCGCCTGTAGTGCCGTCCGCACCCAGGCCCCTTTCGATACGCTACTGCGCTGAGCCGCCTTTTCAAGCTTCGCGTCAAGTTCGGGGGGAATCAAAACCTGGAGACGATGGCTCATATGAGCATGCTAACATGCTCCAACTATCTCCAGCTTTTGCAAAACCGGTCTGACTTCCGGCGGGCAGGCGGCAAAAGTTCTAAAAGCATCCAGGAGAGGGAGCCAATTCGCTTTTTCACAAAAACTGTTCCCGGCGATGAGGGTGACACCGTTCGGGGATGCGAGACTCAGTGCTGCCACGAGCGCGGCTACCTTAGCGCTGAGGTCTTGAGCGACACAGCCGCCAAAGTGTATGATCACCGCCACAGCCTGATGCCCTGCCAGATAAGCAGTGCTGTTAAATCCCGGTTTGGCTTTGGGGTGTGGAATTGATCCGTCGGCAGGATCCGGCCAAAGCTGCGGAGATCGACGCTTGGCTGGACGAAAGGCGAGACTCCATACCCGTGGTGCCAATCAGTGTGGACGCCTGCCGCCTTTGGGCTCGGTTGATGTCCGGTAAACCGGGCCAGCTTCGAGAAGACGGACTCATTGCAGCGGTAGCACTAGCCAACGGGCTAACGGTTGCAACCCGCAATGGGAAAGATTTTGTCTCTTTTGGAGTGAAGATTGTAAATCCGTTCGACCTTGCCTGATGCCTGCCGCATTTTAAAATTACCCGAAATCCGCAAGGCACAGGTCAATCTCAAATCCTTCAACCTGATCGTCCTGTTGAGGCTCCATTCCGCCCCCACCACCCCACAAGCAACCAGCCACAACATTAAGCCCAAAGCGGTTCACCTGTATTTTCAGGTTTCTTTTCCCGTCAACCCACTGATTCCAAACAAAACCACCACGTCCCAAACATTAAGCCCCTCTCCCCGCCTGCTAATTTCTGCTCAGG
>JBKJUN010000254.1:0-4161 GCA_046590555.1 Bryobacter sp.
TAGCGAGGTGCCAATCGTTCGCGCAGAAGGTGTCAAGAAGTGGTTTGGGAATCAGCAAGTTTTACGGGGTGTTGACCTCGATGTATGGCGCGGTCAGGTGGTTGTCATTGTTGGTGCTTCAGGCTCGGGCAAGACAACATTAATCAGGTGTATCAACCATCTTGAAAAAATCGAAGAGGGGCGCATCATAGTAAATGGCCATCTTATCGGCTATCGCGAAAAAAATGGTCGTCTATATGAGGATCGTGAAGCTAATATCGCCCGGCAGCGGCGCGAAATTGGAATGGTATTTCAGCGATTCAATCTTTTTCCGCATCTCACCGCACTAGGCAATATTGTGGAAGCTCCAATTCGTGTGCGAAAGATAGTTCGCACAGACGCGGTTGCTGCTGGGCGGGCACTACTGGCTAGGGTTGGCCTATCAAACAAGGAAGATGCTTATCCTGCTCAGCTATCTGGTGGCCAGCAACAGCGTGTGGCAATTGCCCGTGCCTTGGCCATGAGGCCTAGTTTAATGCTGTTTGACGAACCGACGAGCGCTCTTGATCCAGAGATGATCGGTGAAGTGCTTGAAGTTATGAAGGAATTGGCACATGAAGGTATGACAATGGTGGTCGTAACGCACGAAATGGGATTTGCCAGGGAAGTCGGCCATCGCGTTATAATGATGGACGACGGAGGCATCATCGAAGAGGCGTCACCCGAAAAATTCTTTACTAATCCCCAACAAGAACGAACCAAAGCATTTATCGCAAAGATCATAGGGAGATGAATGGGGAGCTGACAAATGTCCAGTATTCGCATTAAGCGGAGAACCAGTCACCAGGAAGGTGAAAACAGGAGAGCGCAAATGAGCACGAGAATGATATTGTTGCAGGCCGTCGCCATAATTGGCCTTACGGTGGCATCGACAGGCATCGCTACAGCGGTCGATATTGCAACCCCAAAACGGATTAAAGACGCCGGGAAAGTAGTGTTTTGCACTGAACTTGCATTCCCGCCATGGGAAATGCTGGATCCAAAAACCCAGCAACCAGCCGGATTTGATATTGACTTTGCAACGGCTGTCACGGCTAAAATGGGAGTTAAAAGCGAACATAAGAATATTGCCTTCGATGGCCTCATTCCTGGTTTGCAGGCTGGCCAATGTGACGCAATCATTTCGGGACTGTATGATAAGCCGGCCCGCCGTGAAATTGTTGATTTTGTGAATTATGCTTTCACGGGAAATTCCATATTTGTAAAATCAGATAGCGATATAAATGTTAAAACAATTGCGGAACTGTCTGGAAGAAAAGTTTCCGTGGGGGTTGGTACCGGCCCAGAATCCGATCTAAAGGCTGCCAATGATGAGCTTAAGGCAGCCGGGAAGCCGGAAATCCAGATCATTTCTATGCCTAGCACCGCAGACGCGATTCAACAATTGACTGCAGGATTGACGGAGGCCTATGCGGGTTCAACCGATCAAGGAGGTTATTTTGATAAACAAGATCCGGGCAAGATCAGATTAGCAAGCCCGCAAGTTTCTGCACTCCCGGTGGGTATTGCAACCCTGCATAAAGACAAAGACCTGCATGAAGCTTTTGATGCAGCTGTGAAATCAGTTCGCGCTGACGGCGAATACGATGCACTACTTAAAAAATGGGGCTTCGAGAGCATCGCACTCAAGCCTTGATTAACCCAACAAAAGTGGTGGCAGGGATGGGTAATCTTAATCTCGATCTTTCTTTTTTTTTAAAATACCTCTTCAACCCTCCTTCCATCATACTATGGGGATTATGGCTAACGATAGCTGTATCCATCGTTGCGCAGACTTTTGGCGTTGTGCTAGGATTCTTTGTTGCTCTAGCCCGTTTATCAAAGAGTAATTGGCTTCGTCCTTTTGCGGTGTTTTACATTTGGGCATGGCGCGGCACGCCTATACTCGTGCAGTTAGTGCTCATCTATACTGGTGTTGCGGCGGCCGGAATCTATAAGTATCCAGATTTAGTGATTGGTCCATTTAGTCTTTCAGGACCCTTACAAGCAGCGATATTGACGTTATCACTCAACGAAGCAGCCTATATGGCAGAAATATTTCGAGCAGCAATCTCATCCATTGATAAAGGACAAAATGATGCGGCCAAAGCGTTAGGCATGTCACCTGCGGTTTCCATGCGCCGCATCATTCTACCACAAGCCTTGCGCATTGTAATTCCACCTCTGGGCAATGAATTTACTTTGATGTTGAAGGGCACCTCACTCCTTTCAATTATCGGTATCAGAGAGCTTTTCGGAACTTTGCAATCTTTAAACGCCGCGACCTTTAAAACGTTTGAATTGTTTATCATTGCAGCAATCTGGTATTTGGTCCTCACTACTCTCATGGGATTTGTGCAGAGGCACCTTGAGGCAAAATTCGGTCAACAGGATGGCGCCGGCCCTTCAGACAAAATCCAGCGCCGATCTTTGTTCTCAGGTCAACGATGAAGCGAAAGCAGCTCCTTATTAGAGAAGAATGTTAGTTCGATGAGCCAATTGGAAGCAACAACTTGGCCCTGGTTGAATGTACACGAACCCGTGCCAGAATTATCAGGCTTTCGGCCGGTAATTAGTGAAAGTGGAATGGTCAGCAGTCCACACCATTTGGCGTCGTCCGTGGGGCTCCAGGTGTTGAAAGATGGCGGAAACGCAGTCGATGCGGCAATCGCGACGAGTGCAATGTTGATGGTTGTATGCCCCATGCAATGCGGACCCGGCGGTGATGCGCTGTGGCTCATTAGCGAGCCTGAAACTGGAATTCTTGCCCTCGACGCAACTGGCACGGCACCATCCGCAGCGAGTGCGAAACAATTACAATCGGCGGGTCTCCAAATCATTCCTAGTAGAAGCGGATTTGCTGTGACAGTTCCGGGCGCCGTAGATGGTTTGGCGAAGGCTCATAAACGTTTCGGTACGATTCCCTTGACCGAATTGATGGAACCTGCAGCGTTGACTGCAGATAGAGGCTTTCGCGTTAGCCGCCACACGCGGTCGAGTTTCTTTGCCTGCGAACATGAACTGCGAGCGAAAGACGCCGCAAGAATTTATTGCATGAACGATTCTATGCCCGAGCTTTATGAAATATTGAGGCAAACCCAGTTAGCTCAAAGCTTGCGCGATATTGGCGGATCCAGCGGTCGCAGCTTCTATGAGGGTGAACTTGCCCAGAACATGGCAGACGCGTGCCAACAGTGGCAAGGATGGTTGACAATCAAGGATCTAGCGAACTACGTAGCGGAATGGGTGCAGCCAATCTCCACAAGCTTCCGTGGTTTGAATGTTTATACAACTCCACCATCTAGCCAGGGATTTAGCCTTTTGGCTGCACTAAGGGCCGTTGAATCAGTAGCGGTCGCACCATTGGATGTGTTTGAGCCATCTACGATTCATCTTCTTATTGAAGCAGCTGATGCAGCATTAGAACTGCGGGATCGGTTTAATGCAGATCGATCTCGTGTTCCTGAGATTACGGAGCTGGTCAATGAGATGGATTCATTTGCAGCTACTTTTGAGTTGCACAGAAGGAAAATTCGGAGTCGCGCAACACTTCAAAACCGCAAGGGCGACACAGCCCACCTCTCCGTCGTTGACAGAAATGGAATGGGCGTTTCGCTTATTCAGAGCTTATTCTATGATTTTGGGAGCTGCATCCCGGTACCAAGAGGAGGATTTACCCTTCAAAATCGTGGGGCGGCTTTTTCCCTTCAGGCAGGAAAAGTAGGGGAATTGATCTCGGGGCATCATCCACCTCACACCCTTATGCCCACGATCCTAATGAAAGAAAAAAAACTTCGTTATGTTCTGGGCTGCATGGGCGGTGACGGCCAAATGCAGACGCAGTTGCAGCTGATCGTTGACTTATGCGATGGGAGATTAGACCCACAACAAGCAATCTCGCGTGCGCGATGGTATCTGGAAAGAAGCACTCCCCAACAAATATTAGTGGAACGCGATGCGATGAGTCGAATTCGCACAATCGAAAATAGAGGTCACTTAATAAGAGCTCTCGGCCCGTTCGAAGAAATTATGGGGCATGCCCAAATTATTGAGGTTACCGATGAGGGCGTACTTATCGGTGGGGCTGATCCACGTTCAGATGGACAAGTGGCCGGTTATTGATGGAATTTCAATCGATATTGT
>JBKJUN010000319.1:0-6296 GCA_046590555.1 Bryobacter sp.
AGACGCCACAGGAAATCCCAGCAATCCGAGCCAGCGTGAAACTGAACTCAATGGCCCTCGATCAAGCCATGAAGCGCTTCAAGGTTGGCATGAAAGAAATGGATCTAGCGGCCGAGATCGACCACCAAATGCGCAAACTCGGCGCCGAAGGTAACGCATTCGACACCATTGTTGCCAGCGGGCCTCATTCTGCCCTGCCCCATGCTCATCCCAGAAATGAACGCATCGAAGCTGGCTCTTACCTCTTGATTGACATGGGCACCTGCCTCAACGGCTACATGAGCGACATGACTCGCACATTCGGTGTGGTGAGCGTCCCCCGCAAGGCAATTCGGATTTACAAGGCTGTACTGGAAGCACAACTTGCTGCGATTGACGCAGTAAGGCCCGGCAAACTCGCTGGTCAGGTGCACGCTGCAGCAGTCAAGGTGCTGAAAGGCCATGGCCTCGACCAATACTTCATTCACTCAACTGGGCATGGGCTGGGACTGGAAATTCACGAAGGCCCGCGCTTGGGCAAGAAAGACAAAACACCGCTCGAATCTGGCATGGCGATCACGATTGAGCCAGGTGTCTATGAGGCAGGCTTTGGTGGCGTAAGAATCGAAGACACGGTGCTCGTAACGGAAAAGGGAGTTGAGGTTCTCACAGAGACCCAAAAAGGTTGGACAATAGTAGGTTAGACCCCGCAATGAATATTGAAGAGATTAAAGAACTGATACAGCTCGCCCACGACAGTGGCGTGGCTGAGCTCGAAGTACAGCGTGGCGAACATCGCGTTCGCATCAAGAGGGCCGGACTTGAGCGAGACGTAGTAATCTCCGCGCCTGCCGCCCAAGCCCCAGCCGCTGCAGTCCCGGCGGCCCCCGCGCCTGTAGTTGAGAATGACAATCTGGTCACGATCAAGTCGCCGATCGTAGGAACTTTCTATGATTCGGCCTCTCCTGACACCAGCCCCTTTGTGAAACCAGGGGATTCAGTAACCCCGAAAACAACGGTCTGCATTATCGAGTCCATGAAGCTCATGAACGAGATTGAAGCCGAAGTTTCTGGCACGGTCGTAGCCCGGCTGGTAGAAAACGGCAAGCCGGTCGAATACGGCGAAGCCCTCTTTACGATTCGGCCCAACTAACAAGTCATGTTCCAAAAAATTCTGATTGCCAATCGTGGCGAGATTGCTCTGCGCGTCATATGTGCAGCGAAAGATCTCGGCATCAAGACCGTCGCCGTTTACTCAGAGGCCGATCGTCACAGCCTGCACGTCCGCTTCGCTGACGAAGCCGTCTGCATCGGCCCGGCCAAGAGCGCCCGCAGTTATCTGGATATCCCAAGCGTCATCAGCGCTGCCGAGATCACCAACGCAGAAGCGATCCATCCCGGGTATGGCTTCTTAAGCGAGAACGATCGTTTTGCTGAAGTTTGCAAGATGAGCGGCATCAAGTTCATTGGGCCTCCAGCGGACGTCACCCGAATGATGGGCTTGAAACAGAAGGCCCGCCAGGTGATGCAAGAAGCAGGCGTCCCGATTCTGCCCGGCTCGCAGGAGGCACTTACCAGCGCCGAAGAAGCTCTCGAATTCGCTGAAAAAATCGGCTATCCCGTAATTCTCAAGGCCGCCGCCGGTGGTGGTGGCCGGGGCATGAGAGTCGTAAACTCGGCCGGCGAATTACCCGGTCTTCTGGCCCAGGCGCAGAACGAAGCTGGGGCAGCTTTCAGCGTCCCCGATATCTACCTTGAGAAGTACATCGGTGCCCCGCGGCACATTGAGTTCCAGGTCCTTGCCGACGAACACGGCAACATCGAAGTCCTGGGCGAACGCGAGTGTTCGATCCAGCGCCGCCACCAGAAGCTAGTCGAAGAGGCGCCATCCCCGGTGATGACTCCTGAGCTTCGCAATGAAACCATCGCTGCGATCAAAAAAGCGCTTAAGGCAATTGGTTACCAAAACGCCGGTACCGTCGAATTCCTAATGGATGAGCAAGGCAAACTTTACTTCATCGAAGTGAACGCTCGCATCCAGGTAGAACACCCGGTAACGGAAATGATCACTGGTATCGACTTGGTGAAAGCCCAGATCCGAATCGCAGCCGGAGAAAAGCTCGACGACATCATTGGCGGCCCCATCACCCTCACCGGGCACTCCATGGAGTGCCGCATCAATGCCGAGCATCCCGACACCTTTGCTCCCTGCCCCGGCAAAATCACTGGCCTAAACTTGCCTGGTGGCATTGGAGTACGAGTCGATACGGCCGTCTATACAGACGGCGTAATTCCGCCCTATTACGATTCCCTTGTCGCCAAGTTGATCGTCCACGGCCGCGACAGAGCCGAAGCAATTGCCCGCATGAAGCGCGCTCTTGATATGTTCGTTGTTGAAGGTATCTATACTTCCATCCCACTGCAAAAGAAGATCATGAACGATCCGGACTTTGCTGCTGGAAACATGGACACCACATTTATTGCCCGCAAACTCGCTTCCTTCCAGAAGCCCTAGGAGATCTGCATGTCGATCAGCTTTGACCCACGCAACCTGCTTGCGTCGATGGTAGGAGAAGACAACGGCCTGACTCAGGCCGAACTCGACGGGGGCAAAGCCGCAGCGGTTGCCGCCCTCAAGGGCTTCAGAGCGTCTTTTGAAGAGGGCAAATACGGCTTCCCTGACCTGCCCCTCAACAAAACCCTGATTCAGGAGATCGAAGCTATCGCAAAGAAGCTTGACGGCTCCTACGATACCGTTTGCGTGATCGGAATCGGCGGTAGCGCCCTTGGTTGCTGGGCTCTCGATTGTGCCATCCGCGGGCCACATCCAGTGCAGGGTGCACATTCTGCAAAGAAGCCGCGCCTCGTCATTCTCGACAACGTAGACCCCGACTTCATCAGCCACGCTCTCGACAGTATGACGCCCAAGAAGACACTCGTAGTTGTCATCGCCAAGTCAGGTTCGACTGCCGAAACCATGGGCGGCTTTCTGATCGTGCGTGAATGGCTCATGGATGCCATCGGCAAAAAGGCAGCCAGCCGAATCATCGCGGTTACCAGTGAAGCCCGCGGCGATCTAAAAGTATTGGCCACCAAAGAAGGCTACACAACCTTCCACATCCCGGAGAACGTCGGAGGCCGCTTCAGTGTCCTCTCCGCCGTTGGCCTAGTTCCTGCCGCTCTCATTGGAGTCAACATCAAGAAGCTCTGCCGTGGCGCGGTGGCGATGACCGAAGCCGCCTGGACCGAAGACCTTGAAGCCAACATCGCCCTCAGCTCCGCACTCCACCACTGGCTCATCTGGACCCTCAAGAAGAAGAGCATCCAGGTGGCCTTCCCCTACAGCAATTTCCTCTGGGGCACAGCCTTCTGGTTCCGCCAGCTATGGGCTGAATCCTTGGGCAAAGCTAAAGACAGAACAGGTGCGATCGTCAACGTAGGCCAGACACCCATCGCCGCGCTGGGCACTACAGACCAGCATTCCCAGGTCCAGCTCTACATGGAAGGGCCCAACGACAAAGTCTATAGCTTCTGGGCCGTTGAGAAAAACAAGAAGCAGGTGAAGATCCCCAAGGCCAAGCTTGGCCTCGATGGCTTCGATTACCTGGGAGGGCAAAGCATGGGCAAGCTCCTTAATGCCGAACGCCGCGCCACAGAAGCAGCCCTCGCCACCAGTGGACGCCCCAACTGCACCTTCACCCTGGAGCGCGTCGACGAAGAACACCTCGGTGCCTTCTTCCAGATGATGGAATTCGAAACCGCTTTCATGGGCGAGTTGCTCAACATCGACGCCTTCGACCAGGAAGGCGTTGAGCTGGGCAAAAAATTCACTTACGCTTTGATGGGCCGCGCAGGCTGGGACGAGTTTAAGGAGCGCTTTGCTGATTACGAGAAGAAGCGCGGTTAGTCTCTTCGCCCGCAGGCGAGAAGATCTGATCGAGAGCATCGAAACACGCTTGCTTTGGGAAGGCAAGAATAGCCGTGCCTGCTGGTTTCACCCCAAGGTCGCACACACCAAAAACTCCTTGCTGATGACGGTCCAACTCCTCACAGACTCTGACGTGATGCATCAACCCCATTTCTCGGAGAGCTTCGACGGTGGCAAAACCTGGACCGAACGCAAGCCCATCCCAGCCCTCGAACGCACCATCCTCGGCGGAGGCTTCGAAGACGTTGTCAGCGACGTAGTTCCCGAATATCACCCAAAGACAGGCGTTGTTCTCTGCCTCGGCCAGGACGTCCACTACAAAGACGAAAAACTGATCAGGCCCGGCGAAGACCGCTGGATCCGCTACTTCGTCCGCAAGGCCGACGGTTCCTGGACCAAGCCAAAGAAACTCGAATTCTCTCACCCTGAAGCCACAATGCTGATGAGTACTGGATGTAGCCAGCGCTGGACGCTTCCAAACGGCGACGTGCTGATGCCGGTAACGATGTTGGCCAGCCGTCCCGATCATTCTGTGTCTACGCTTCTCTGTTCTTTCGATGGCCTCGATCTCAAAGCAAAACGCCTTGGCAATATCCTGAAGCTCCCAGTAAAGCGCGGCCTCATGGAACCCTCCATCACAAAACACGATGGCAAGTTCTGGCTAACCATTCGCTCTGAAGACGAGCGCGGTCACTTCGCCGTCTCACCCGACGGCCTGAGTTGGGAGCGTCTCGAAACTCACACTTTTGACGACGGCTCCCCGCTGATCACCTCAACCACCCAGCAACACTGGATCAATCACAGCGAGAAGCTTTACCTCACCTACACGCGGAAAGACGCGAGCAACGAGAAGATATTCCGCTGGCGCACCCCCACGTTCATGGCGGAGTTCGATACTCGTCGAAAGATCCTTATCAGGGGCACCGAAAGAATCATCGTGCCCCGCGACGGCGACGCGATGCACGGCAACTTCCATGTCACTCACATCAGCCCTCGAGAAACACTAGTTAGTCTCGCCGACATTTTGGTCGACAAGCCCTTTCGTGGCGACACGCTAATCACAAGCATCCGATGGCGGCGGGACAATGCTGCGCGAACGAATCGTTGAACTCGCGCTAGCGACGATTCTCATCGTGGCGCTGAGCACCGAATTGCTTAGCGCATTCCATTGCATCAATCGCATCAGCATCGCACTGACATGGCTTCTGATCGCAGTAATGTGGGTCTGGTCTGCGCGTCAAGCTAAATGGGCCTTGGATTGGGACTGGGCGGTAGGGCTCCTCTGCGCGGCCTGCTGCACCATCTGGGCCTTGGAAGGCATTGCGGCCATAATGAGCCCACCCAATTCATCCGATGCGATGGCCTATCACATGCCGCGCGTCATCTACTGGATCCAGCAACACAGCGTCGAATCCTTCGCGACGCCTTACCTGAATCAGATCATGCTGCAACCGCTGCATGAGTATCTGACTCTGCACTTACAGTTACTCAGCGGTGGGGATCGATTTGCCAATTGCGTAGCTTGGCTTTCGACAGGTGGCTACATCGTTGGAGCGAGTATGATTGCCAAAGCGATGGGCGCTGCGGCGCGAGGACAAGCTCAGGCTGCCTTTCTGGCGGCAACAATGCCCAATGGGATACTCCAAGCGACTGGAGCGAAGAACGAAGCCCTCTTGGCCTTTCTCTTGGTCAGCATGGTCTACTTTGCCATCGTCAAGCGTAGGTGGTTTGTCGCACTTGCCTGTGGGCTTGCTTGTTTTACGAAAGCAACGGCATTCATTTTCGCCGGGCCACTGTTGATCTTCTTGATGCCTCGTTCGATTCCAAATGTGGCCTTGGCCCTACTCTTGATAAACGGCCCTTTCTTTTGGCGCAATATCGATTTGAGTGGTTCCCCTTTGGGCTTCGATTCCGCTCAAGGCGATGGCAAATTCCGCTGGCGGAACGAATACTTGGGGTGGCAACCCGCAGCATCCAATTTGATCCGGCATCTGTCGGAACAACTTGGCGCAAGAAGCGAAGCATGGAACCAGAGCGTCTTTCAAACAGCGTTAAGCATGCATGCTGAATTGGGCCTCAATCCAAACGACGCCGCCACTACTTGGCCGTTCGCCGATTTTATTGCACCCAAAAGTGCCAATCATGAGACTGATACGAACAATCGCTGGCACCTCTCATTGATTGTAGCCACCTCACTATTTTTCCTATGGAAGCGTGAAAAAATTCCACTAACAATCGCCACTGCCCTTGCCATCAGTGCCCTTGCCTTCTGCGCTTACCTGAAATGGCAACCCGCCATGTTGCGCATGTGGCTGCCCTTGTTTGCCGTAGGCGCAGCCTCTGCGGCCGTCGCACTGAGCCGCAGCCACTGGCTCATCCAATTAGCAGT
>JBKJUN010000475.1:0-1241 GCA_046590555.1 Bryobacter sp.
CAAGAAAATCCCCGAAAACGACTGTGAGGCTTGAATAACATCCATCATAAGATGCGCAAAAAAACTCCATCACCCGGTTCGGACAACCGTGACAAGTCACTGACCGGCAGGCTAACCAGGAGCAAATTGTTTCAGGATTATCAAAGTGCTTTTGAGGGGGCGACTGGGCTTCCCCTCTATTTGCAGGAGGCGGGAAATGGACCGGGGGGATTGTCCGCACGCCCGACCGGCAATGCTTTTTGCCAAATGATGGCGGAAAATCAGGAGACGTGCGCCTCGTGTTTCGCGTTGCAGCAAAGGTTGGAGGAACGTGTGGGGATGGAGCCACGATCCATGCGCTGTTTTGCCGGACTCTGCGAAAGTGCCGTGCCGGTGCGGGTCGGGGACAAGATCATCGCTTTCCTGCAAACGGGGCAGATTCTACTCCATCGACCCGATGCCAAGCGATTCAGCAAGGTGGCCCAGACCCTGATCGAACTGGGATCGAAGTTTGATCTCAAAAAAGCGGAAGACGCATGGTTTGCCACCACCGTTCTAAAACAGGAGCAATACAAACCCATGCTGAGGCTGCTCCACATCTTCGCCACTCATTTATCCGAGTGTGCCAATGCCTTGATTCTGGAGACTCAATCCGAGCTGTGTGCGTCCGTCACCAAAGCAAAGGCCATGGTGCTGGCTCATCTGGACGACGAGCTGTCGCTCAGTCACGTGGCGAAGGTAGTAAATGTCAGTGCCGCGTATTTCAGCGAGCTTTTCCACAAAACCACGGGCATGACTTTCACTGATTACGTAGCCCGGATGCGAGTGGAGAAAGTGAAACATCTTTTGGGGGACTCCCGCCTGCAAATCACCACCATCGCCTTCGACACCGGTTTTAAATCCTTATCGCAGTTCAACCGCGTCTTTAAGAGAGTCGCCGGGCTCAGTCCCCGTCAATATCGTCTCACTCTGGCGGTCCGGATGGATTCCTGAAATGCGCGTAGTAATTCCGAAGATATGCTGAGCATTGGCCTATCCCGCTGGTGTATGGTTGGCATTAATGGAATTACACACAATAGAGGTAAACATCGTCGATTCCCTCGGAACCAAACAAACCTTCCGGGTGGAGAGATTGGGTTTGGATTGCGGTTCGGGCTTGATTGAAATCCGCCCGGATGGGCCCGCTTTCTGCCGGGGTTTTGATCGAGGCGTTCTGACGCTCGATGCAGGAGAGACTGTAACCACGATGGCCATTACCGGGG
>JBKJUN010000585.1:0-4066 GCA_046590555.1 Bryobacter sp.
CCTGCTGGCAAGCTCAAGAAGCTCCAGCAGGTGCCGTTCAATCCGCTGGCCCAATATCAACCAACCTCAACACAACGTCTTCTTCCAGCATTAGTGCCGGCTACAACATTCTGCCGCCTGTATCCGTAGACCTTTCTCTTGGGATCAATTTCCGCTTCGACGTCCGGGTCAACTCTGAATCTCACATCAGCAGCGATCGCGCAGGCTTCTCAGTAATCCTGCTTGGCTCTAATCTTTCGGGCATCGAACTGGGCTTTTGGGCAAACGAAATCTGGGCTCAGAATCAAAATTTCACCCACGGCGAAGGTACAGCTTTTGCAACAAATTCCCTCACCACTTATGAGCTCTTTCTCGATCTGACAGGATACAGACTCAGTGCAAACGGACAGCAGATCCTCAACGGTGCTCTGCGAAACTACAGTGGCCAAAGTTCTAGCCCCCTTGCTGCTGTCTATTCAATTCCCAACTTCCTCTTCCTTGGAGATGACACAACATCAGCCGTTGCTGATATCGACTTCTCCAGAGCCACAATTGAAGCGGTTCCTGAGCCGGCCACTTTTGCGCTCCTCGCTCCAGCACTCCTGCTTCTCATTGCCTCCACCCGACGCGTTTTTGCCCCAGTGAAGCCTTAATAAACTCACGATTAGAGCGGGTAATGGTGATGATCTGATAAGGCTCAGTTCTGGATCCCCACGGTTGTCGCGACGTGCTTCAGTAAAGGTTCAGCCCAAATTCAAGTGCAAGAAAGCGCCGGAGAAATAGTTTTTTTCGAGATTGGTGAACGACTTGCAAAAAGATTCGGAAATGAATTTGACGGCGACAAGCCGCCTTTGCTTAGGGCGCACGGTGAGTGATCGCCAATTGCTTCCTTTTTAGGGCTTGGTTTACCTGATTTATTGGCCAGGATCGGCCTTTTAGCCCGTTTGCGGACAGCCGTGGAAAAGATCCTGCTCTCGGATCTTGATTTTTCTTCCAGATTTTTGCTGTTTATCTGTACTACGTAATCAGCTTTAACAATTGATCGACAGTCAGAGCAATCACTCCAAACATTAAGTGCGCCATTGCCTTGGCTGGTCTCCTCACTCTCAAGGTCCTTCCCCCGAACTCGTCTTTGAGTCTCGCATTGACCCGCTCGACCATCGTCCGTTCTTTGTATCTGTCCGCCTTGGCCGGACACAGTTGCGGCGTCGGTTTGGCCGGAAACAACTTCGGTAACTGCGAGGGTTTGCGGGTGGCTCGCCGGTCGTGCGGATCCACTACAGGCTCATGGCCGAGCTACCTTGAGTGCGCCAGGATCGCAGAGGCGTCGTAAGCAGAGTCCATGACGTCGTAGAGGTAGGTCAGTCGTTCCGTTGTCATCGTCATCAGTGGAATCGCCACCTTGGCATCGTGCACGTTGGCACCGGTCAGGATCGCCGTCACGGGGATCTGACCGTCAGCCACGTCGAGGTGCAGTTTGTAGCCGCGCCAGTAGTTTGTATGTCCTTTGCTGTTGGTTTTAACTCCAATCGAGCAATCTCGCGAGAGGCCTTTCAGCATCTGGCTCAGCGTCATTTTACGTTGCTTGGCGGTGATTCCTTCATGCTTGGAGCGCAGCTTGGGAAGCGACTGTTTATTGGCTTTTTCACGCTTCTTAGCCCGTTTCTTACTCGGCGTCTCCGGGAATCGCTCCCGTGCTTCGATCGCCGTTGAGTCTCGGCCAATATGTCCTACGATCCGCTTTTCTTGTGTCAAGCGTACGAGTGCTTCGTGAATCCGCTCAGGTAATTTGCGGCGGGCGAAATCGGCGAATGCCCGGGAGAAAGTGCTCTCGCTCGGCACTGCCGCTTCGGTCATCCAACCGCAGATGGAGCGCAGTTGAGAGTCCGCTTTGAGCCGGTCGATTAGTTGTCGTGTCGTCGGGAAGTTGTGGATCGATTTCGCCAGGAAGGCGGCGATCAGTGCTCGCCGGTCGTCGCAGGGCCGGCCTCGCCATTGCTTGTGGACAAAGCGGTGTAACTGGGTCAGGCTGAGCGCCTCTGTCAGTAGTTTGTCGTGTACGCTCAACTCGCCCGTCTCTTGCTCCAGGATTGGAAATAAATCCAACTGACAGAGCTGGGTGAATTGCATCAATAATGTTCTGGGAGTATGTTCCATGTGAGGCCACCTTGTTGCTTGAACTTTGTTTCGCGACTAAATCATAGCTGCATCTGGCCTCACCCTGCAACTCTTTTCTTCTCTTTCCCTAACGTTTTCAATAGCTTGGCTCGGGCGCTTTTTGCAAGTGCCTCTCGCGAGTAAAAGTGTCCTTCTGCCCTTCGGTCTTAGTCCAAATTTCCCGGAAAACGCGAAGTAACCGAGTGGTGCCGGAGGATTCCAAGCTCAGGCATCTGCTTTATGGGAATAAGCTACACAGTTACCGCATCCTTTATTGGATAAATTTAAAGACCAAGCTGGTCGAGGTCCACACGATCCGGCGCGGAGCCATGCGGAAGAATGATCCGGAGGCGCTGTAATTGAAGACACAGTCTACGAAGACGCTTAAGCCAGCGGACCTGAGAAAGCCCGTCTAGCGTGAATATCAGTGGGCAATCTTCTGTTCTTCGTTGATGGGAGAGCCCTGAGCTGAAATTAGCAGGTGGGGAGGAGAACTGAATCTTCAAGAGGGCGTGGATCGGGTGTGCGTCTTCTTTGCATTGGGGCATCTGCTGCTATTGATACGCGGCTACCCGCCTGCGATCATTCACACACGTGAACGGCTTGCGTAGATCGGTTCGCTCGAACGGGCTCAGCCTGGTGGCTCAAGATCGGACTTCGATGCACTGATTGCAAAGGCTGCTGCTCGATTTCTACATATTTATCTGAAAGCTGAAGGTGGTGAATCCGCCGAGGCGGAGATGGAAGAAGTCGCGCTCATGAAGTTTGGTGCGCTGCTAGAGCCGTGGGCGTTACAGTGCGACGATACGGTATTGGATGAATGAGAGTTTGCTGAGCTGTCCACAAATCTTTCCACAAATCTTCTCCCGGCTAATTTGGAGAGCAATGATTCCCGAAAAACTCTCAGGCTGATGACTTTACATTCTAATACCTTGGCGTTTTCGGCACGGTCGCGCGCCTACGCTTGGCCCAATGTGGCGGCGATTCTGATTGGGATTGAGTCTTGCAGAAGATTGTGAGCGCCTCAGCTTCATATGCCGTCCTGCAAAAGTACTATGGCATCTATTCGCGAAAGTACTTGATTGAACGATGAGATGTACGGGAATCTATTGAATCGACTCGTACGCTTCTATTTTGTTTAAAATCTGTTTGTTAGAGAGAATTATGTCTTTTGTCGTACTTGCTTGGTACTGGTAAAAAAAAGGTCGAATTGCGTGCTTGGGTACGAGGTTTTGATCGTTTTTTGTCCGATGAATGCTGGTACGAATCCGAATTTGGGCTATTGGTTTAGTTGCCTTCAAACGAGCACAATTTGAATATGAAACCTTTCCTTACAACTGCACTATGGCTTGGTTCGATGAGCATGGCGCTCGTTGCTGCTGTAATACCGGCAACTATTTCTTACCCCGCCATCGACCCAACTTTCACCCAATACAAGCAAACGAGCCAAAGCCCTTGTGTGATTGGCGACAATTCTTGCAACAATCCAAGCGGCTTTTCGTTTACTCTTTTGCCAGTCAATGTAGCCCTCTACGTGGAAACTTCGCCAACGTATACGGCCGGCCAGATCGTTGGCATTATCGGTAGCGTTTTTGGCTTGGGCCTTGACCTCAACAACACGCAGAACCCGCAAACTATCCAAGAAGTTTCCATGTATGTCGGTAATGCTCTCCATACACAGTGGACCGGGAACCTTTCGATTAAGGCCCAGAACAACGGCACGGGCTTTTCCGACGTAAACTTCTTCGGTTTTGATCTTAGTAACGTAAGTTCAGCCACTGCGGTGTTTTTCGCGCTGAAAATGGATGCCGTTAATGATGGCAAGGAAAATCTGTTCCTGATCAATGGTCGAACGCCGGTACAGGAACAAGTTCCAGAGCCCGCCACCTTTGCTCTAATTGGCGGAGCGCTTATCGCATTCAAGTTCCTC
>JBKJUN010000676.1:0-15303 GCA_046590555.1 Bryobacter sp.
TCCCGGGTTTGTTCGGCCACAGAGGTCAGATTCCCCAGGGCCAACCTTGCCCCACGTGCGGCATCCGCTTGAGGCTCGCCGCGCTTGAGCCGCATCTCGATCTCCATCTCGAGGTGCGAAGCTAATTCCTGCGCGAGTTCCTTGTCTCGCGCAGACTGGCTGAACAACGCACGTAAGAGCTTGCGCATCACGCCTTCTCCATTACAAGCTGAATTGCGCCGCTGAGGCGTTCCCACTGAACGCGCTCGACTTCCAGCCTCGCATTGCCCTCGGGTGTCAGCGAGTAGAACTTGGCCTTACGCTTGTTCTCGCTCTCCCCCCACTCAGCGCCAATCCAGCCTTGTTCTTCCAGCCGGTGCAGAGCAGGATAGAGACTGCCCTGCTGGACCAGTAGAATCTTTCCGCTCACTTGTTCGATTCGGTTGGCAATCGCCCAGCCATGCATTGGCTCCCACGCCAGGGTACGCAGAATCAGTAGGTCAAGAGTGCCTTGCAGAAGATCCGATGGTTTTCCCATAGATTTATTCTGAAATGACTCTTGTAGATAGTCAAGGGGAGTTTCAAAATGAACCAGGGACGAACCGGAATGGAACTGGATTTGGACGGGGCTATTGTTTTCAACAACTTGGACTTTGGCAGGTCAGATGCAAAGTAGACAACTGTAGACATGACCAAGAGGCTCACAGAACGCAGGGTTGATCACCGCTTTACAAACCCCGCCTTTACTCCTCAATGTGACCCACCAAACTGGCCCACCAATACGCCCCGCCCAACCAGTTCTAAGAGCCTCATCGGGTCATGCCTTCCAAATCAAGAGCAAGATTTTTCCTTCAGGTTTTTCACTGATAGACCGATAGGGTTGTTAGGACAACAATGATTCAGGAGTCAAAGATGGAAACAGCAAAAGAAGTTCTCGAGCACATGAGGTTTCAATTGGATCTCCTCAAGATTACTGCAATGCCAGTAGAACTGACCGGGCCTAGCATAATGCGACAGAACCACAATCAGGCCGAAGCCGTGCGCGTTATGGAAGAACTCAGTTCGACAGTCACGAAATCACAAAAGGCATAGGTCCTGACGCTAGAACCTCATCATCGGATAATGGAAGGAGCCTCAATGGCTCCTTTCTCCATTCATGACCAACCCCCTAATCGAATCCCGCGACCGTTTGATACAAATCTGCAGAGAACTGACTGCAGAACAGGCAACAGCCAAACTAGGTGCTGAGACTTGGTCGATTGCCGAAGTAGTAGAGCATCTCGCAGTATCAGAACGCGGCTCGATGATTGGAGTCAAGCGAACCTTGAGTCAACCCGAGGCCAGTGCAGATTTGTTGCAGGAGACCTCAGACAAATCGGTCTTGATTCAGACCAGGATTACCACAGTGGCACGAAAAGTAGCAGCGCCAGATTTTCTTATCCCGACTGGCCGCTTTCCGCAATGGCCTGGTGCACATCTCGCCTTCGAGCAAGCTCGGTCCAATACGCTTGAAATGGAAGCTGCAGCTGATGCCAAATTTGACAGCCGAGTGATGCCGCACCCAGTTCTCGGGTCTCTCACACTTCGCCAATGGTTTCACTTTACTGCTGCGCATACAGAACGCCACACGAGACAAATCGAGGAAATCCTCGCCCATAACGATGCATAAGGATCCTCTTCTCTCCTTTCTGTTTATCGTCGTGGTGCTGATGGTTTATGCCACGCTCTATCCGTTTCACTTTGCATCAGACCACTCAGTCATTCTCGAATGGTCTGGCCCTGACAACAGAGGGCAATGGCTCGATGTTGTGCTCAACCTCTACTTCTTTTTGCCACTCGGCATTTTATGTGGAATCCTGTTCCACAGTAGATCAGGCTTTCTCTTGGCTTTCTGCGGAGCATTCAGCCTATCCATGGCAGTCGAAATTCTGCAGGCTTACATACCGGGCCGAAACTCATCCTTGCGAGATGTATTTCTGAACTCGGTCGGCGCCTACTTGGGCATGCTTCTCACTCAACTGCCGATTTTCGACAGAGAACTCCTGACGCGAAACCTTCGCCGCTTTATCGCCCTGAGAGGCACGTTTCTACTGGTGTCGCTTTGGATGATTGTGCAGTTCTTTCCATTTGTGCCGGTCCTAAAGCTAAGCCAGCTTCGATTGATATCAACCGCCACTCTCGGCTGGCCAAACATTACGGCGAAAACACTCGAAATTACTGCATTTTCTATTTTTGTAGTTTTACTCTGGTCGGAGCACCATGGCCGCAAGTCGACACTCTGGTTTGGTTCGATTCTTTGTTTCATCACACCTGGGCAGATCTTCCTCTGGAGTCGTAATCCGATTCCGGTTGAAATTCTCGCTTCGATGCTCGGATTCCTGATCGGCATCATTCTGGTTTGGCGCGAAGTATCAATCCCACCCAAGTGGCTCGCGGCAATTGCAATCACACTTCTGGCGTACAGAGAGTTACAGCCATTTCGCTGGGAATCCTTATCCGTCCAAGAGTTTGGATGGATCCCCTTTCAGGCAACCTTTGAAACTTCTCGCAGCGATGCCATACGAACACTTTGCCTGAAGTGTTTCCTGTACTGGTATACGCTTCGTCAAATTGGCCGCCACTCGGGGATTGGCTTATTCAAATCCTCAATGGCACTGGCGGCAATCCTTTTGGTAGCTGAATTCGGCCAATGCTATCAAATTGGTCGAACACCAGAGATCACCGATTCACTGATTTGCCTTATTGGCGCAATGCCTTTCCTATCAATCGACGACTCGATCGATCAAGGCTTGTAACGGGCTGACAGATAGTCGACCAGACTTGCCTTCTGCTCGGCGGGCACCTGGGCACCCCAACGCATCATCTTCTCAACTTCCTTTTCCCACTGGCCACGAGTGAGCTTTTGCCCCTTCATCAAATCTTCGTTATGGCAACCAAGGCAACTGCTGCGATACGAAGCGCTGTTCATTGGCATCACCTCTACCCGCACGGTCTGAATCACATTCCACATGTAGCCGCTAGGGTTCCACTCCTGCTCGGCAGGTTGTGAATAGCCGTTGGCGTCAGTTGCCTTGGCCATCACCTTGTAAGATCCCGGACTTGGATTCCAGGCAAAATCCCAAGTCTGCCAACCCCATCGTCCATTGGAACTGGTGAGGCGAGCCGGTGCCCAGGTTCTGCCTGCATCGGTTGAAACTTCCACTTTTGCGAGAGGCACATCCCCAGACCAGGCGGCACCAGCAATGCGCGATGCACCTTGAGCCATCACAATGTTGTCCTTTGGAGTTGCGATTACGCTCTTGACGTGAATCGATTCGACCGGTTTCATCTGCGCAGGATCGACCGCCGTTCCCGGTGGAACTCCCTTGCCTGGGTGACGATAACCCGTCTTCATGAAGAAGCCTTCAAACTCACGATCCAGCACTTGAATCCCGGTAAGCCACTTCACCCAGCAATCACCGCCCCAGCCCGGCACCACAACCCGCAAGGGTGCACCATGAGAGGCAGTAAGCCCCACACCATTCATGTCATAGGCAAGCATCGTATCGGCTTCAAGCGCTTTTTTGACGGGGATCGAACGTTGGAATTTCGGCATCGTCCCAATCGGCTGATCTGCCCCATCAAACATGAGGTGTTTGGCACTGGACTTGATATTTGCCTTCTTCAAGACATCTGCCAGGCGAACTCCGGCCCAGCGGGCATTGCCAACCCCGCCATGGGTCCACTGCAACCCCGGCATCCGGGGGGTGTAGAAGGCTCGACCGTTGCCGGCGCACTCCATCACACCCACCAGTTCAATCTTCGGCAGTTTCTTCAGTTCCTTGAGTGAGAGCGTCAATGGAGTTCCCACTTCGCCGCCTACCTTGAGTGAAAACGTATCGACATCCACTTGAGGTGTGTAGTGGTGACTCCGCACGTAGAACATGTCTGTCGGAGTGATTGCTTGCAGAAATCCTTCAAGCGGCATTTCCAGATCCTCGGGCTTGCGCGAGTGAACAATCATCTGATTCGACTTGGCATCAGCGGCCTGAGTTGTTACAGGGCTCGATTGGCCTGCAAGCAGGATTGAGGCTGAGGCACCCAAAAATGCGCGGCGGGCGAGAGTTTTTTCTGAGGACATAGATTCCATTATTTCCACTGGATTGCGAGTGTCTGAATCACGCCGTTTCGTACCGTGACCTCCTGCGACTGGGCAGGCAGACCTTCTTTAACTAATTCTAATGTATATTTTCCTGGAGAAAGTTTCAGCATCGCCGGTGTTTTTTGTCCCGTGTCACGACCATTGACTTGTACAGAAGCCCCCGAAGGATTGGAATTCACGATGACAGTTCCCTGAGATTTTTCGAATTCAAAGAAGACCTGGCCCTGCGAGGGAGCTTGCAATTTTCTTGTTAAATCATCGAAACCGGACAACCTAGCCGTCAATTGATACTCTCCGGCTGGCAGTTCGAGCGAACACGGAGTTTTGGCACAACGGTCTTGCTTACCTTCGTTTACCAGGATCTCAGCTCCAGCAGGATTGGATCCAAAGGCCACTGCATGTACTTCTATGTCGACTGGTTCGCTGGGCTGCGTCTTCGTTTCCAGCGGGGCTTTCACTCCTGGAACAGGATCTGTCTTCAGCACAGGCGCTTCAAAGTTCTGGCCCATCGGGCTGGGCTTTTTGGCACCGTTTTCTGCAGTTGGAAGAGTCGCAACAACCGGCACCGAAGTGCCGCGACTAAAACTGAACCACAGAATCCCAATCAGCAAGGCTGCACTGAAAAGAGTCGCGGCGACCGGCTTCCAGCGCGAGTGTTGCGGCGGTGGAGGGAGATTTAGAGGAACAAGCTTCGGGACGTCGATCACCAGCTCAGCAGGCGCATCGACGCCCGTAACGTGCATAGTAGGTTCGTCACCGCTGGCATCGCGCTGCGGCGTATGTCGCGGGCCTTCGAGACCAAGAGCATGCTCGAGGGCACTAGCAAAGGCAGCGCAATTGGGGTATCGATGCTCTGGGGCCTTCGATAGGGCCCGAGCCAGCACCTGGTTGGTGGCAGCATTTAACCGGGCCACCGGCGGCACTGGCATCTGCGTAATCCGGTAAAGCAAGTTCGCCAGGTTATCAGTCTCGAAAGGTTTCACTCCGGCCAGAAACTCATAGGCAACCACGGCGAGCCCATATTGATCGGCTGCCCCAGTAATCGCACCGCCAGCAATCTGTTCGGGACTCATGTAGCTGGGCGTACCGATCAGGCTCCCGCTCTGGGTCGAATCCCGATGTTGGAGCCGGGCGATACCGAAGTCGGTAATCTTCAGTTGCGGCCCACTCAACATCAAATTCCCCGGCTTGATGTCCCGATGGATAATTCCCTTTTGGTGCGCGTAGTCGAGCGCTTCGGCCGCCTGTTCGAGAATAGCGAGCAAATCACTGACAGGGATGCCGCGCGAAAAGCTGTCGAGAGTCGCGCCTTCCACATATTCCATGAAGATGTAGGCGTTGTTCTCATCCTCAGATATGTCATAGATCGTAACGATATTCGGATGAGATAAGATACCGGCCGACTGCGCCTCCCGCATCAGACGTTCGCGCAAAATAGCCCGTACTTGGTCATCGCCGAGTTCATCGAGACGGATTGTCTTGATGGCGATTCTGCGTCCAATTGCCGGATCGAAGGCGCGGTACACGATTCCCATGGCTCCGCGCCCGAGTTCGTTCTCCACTTGATAGCGACCAATTTTATGCATCAGCCCGTGAAATGAGTTTCCCACAATCATTGGGATGCCAAAATAGAAAGGTTCATGCCTGAGAATCGTTTGAAACATTACGCCGCCTTGCTGTTTCCGGTTTTGATGTCTATTTACCTTTACCGCCGGAGCTTTAGGATCTGGTTCCTCAACGATGATTTCGCCTGGCTTGGACTTGGCCTGAGCCTCTCGAACGGCTCGGATCTCTTGCACGCACTCTTCAGTCCAATGGCGCAGGGAACCATCCGGACACTGAGCGAACGGCTTTTCTTTCTGGCCTTTGAGCGGATCTTTGGGCTTGAATCTTTGCCGATGCGGATTTTTGAGTTCGCAATCCTCGCTGTTGCTCAAGTTCTGCTTGTACTGGTCCTCAAACGCCTGTCTGGCAGCCTCTCGGCGGGGGTTTGGGCATCCGCGCTATGGAGCCTCAATTTTGGTCTTACTGTAGCCATGGCCTGGCTATCTGCCTTCAATCAGATTTTGCTCTCTGCACTCTTTCTCGGCGCATTCTATTGTTTCTTACGCTACGCCGATTCCACAGAAGGCAAATGGCTGGCTGGCACATGGATCTGCTACCTGCTGGGCTTCGGGGCGCTCGAGAGCATTATCGTTTTCCCGGGCGTGCTTCTGGCCTGGGCACTGCTTCTAGATCGCAGTAAATGGCGAATCACACTGCCTTTCTTCATCCCTGCCCTGCTTTTTACGGTGGCTCACCTCTTCTGGATCCCAAAGGCTCGAGATGCGGCAGCATACCGGCTCTTCTTTGACCTCAGTCTCTTCGAATCTGTCTCGATCTACTGGCAATGGCTTTTTGCTGCGGTTCGCATTGAGAAGTTCGGCCCTGATTGGGCCTGGTTGGTCACGCCCTCCAACTGGCTTCTCACCCCGGCTGTGCTGGGATTTATTGTCTTGCGCACCTGGCGGCGAGACTTCCTTCCACTGTTCTGCCTTGTCCTGAGCAGCGCCTTAATCGCACCAATGCTGCCGCTGAAAGACCATCGCACGGATTACTACTTGGCCAGTGCCTCGATCGGAATCATGATGGTTCTCGGGCTCATCACCATCCGGCTCCCCAAACCGGCCTCCCTACTGCTCATCCTCTACATTGTGCCCAGCTTCATCGTGCAGCAGGCGACCTTTGAGTGGTATCTGGATCGGACAGCTCCCATTCGCCCGCTCATTCGTGGGCTGCAATATGCGGTCCAGACTCATCCCGGCAAATTGATTCTGGTCGACGGAATCACTGAGAGCACCTATGAAAGCGCTCTGGCCGATGAGGCGCTTCGCTTGATCGGTGCCCAAAACATCAGGCTCGTCCCCGGCTCAAAACCCGCCGGCAACCCGTTAACGGTTGCTCCGGAAACAGCAAGAATCGCGTTTGAAAAAGAGGCAGTCACCGTCTACCAATTCAATGGATCCATTCTCCAGGACGTTACCCGCGAATGGGAGCGTGGACGCGCGCTTGAACTCTCGACAGGGCTTTCGCCGGAAATTCTGGCCGGAGACCCAATCTTCAATCCACAGTTTCTGGACGGTTGGTACGGTATCGAGGACGGGCATCGCTGGCTCTCGTCCAAGGGCGCAGTGCAGGTAGGTGGACCATTTGCAAAGGATGCACAAGTCACCATCAAGGCTTATGCTCCAGCAACTCTGGGGAACATTGAACTCAGGATTGTCTGCGGAGGAAGTCTAATCCATAAGGCGAAGGTCAGCCCGGGAGATGTCGAAATCAGGTTCGCACTTCCCCAGAACCTACAGAATGCCCAATCGTTGGTTCTAGAACTGGAAGCATCAAAGACTGTCCGGCCCACAAGCGATGAGCGCAATCTGTCCCTCGTCTTCGGCCAGATCTCAATTCGATAATTGACGCAACAAATTGCGGCTTTTTTGCGTCTGTTTGAAAACAAGACTAACGATCTCAAAAAAAAACCCGATAACCAAAGGCAGACGTTTACACCATGCATCTAAATTCGTGTAGGCCTCTCCCGCATTTCGGGGCCAGATCTTTAAATTTTTCTCGCTGTTGACCCAAAGTCGTCCCCTGTGACGCGTCTAAAAAGAAGACGAAATTTTCTTCAGTTCTTCTAAATTAGATAGCAACTGGGGCTTGACAGCCGTGTTATACTTTCTTGAAGTCGTTTGACTACCAGCGCCCAGCATAAGCGTCCGTTAGGAATTGTGTGTGCTTTTTCGGCCTGGGGAAGTAAATGGCAACCTGCCTCGCAGCATCGCAATCGTCGTGGAGGACGCAAACGGCAACCTCCGGCGGATTGAAAGAAATCCATGCGATAGCAATCATCTTGCAAAGTGATACCGGCGGATTTGACATAAGCTGAAGATTATTGTGGCTTAATTCGATATGAGCATCGACCACTAAGATTTTTTTGAAACTTTCGCCTGATTTTCTCGTCTGTACAATAGCAAGAACGAAGGCAAGCGATAAATGAATGGATGAACAGCCTGAAGAGATAGTCAGACAAACCTGTCTGGCGGGTGACGGATGGCAGGAATTGGCGCAAACAGCGTCTTCTACTAGGTAAAAGAACGAAAAGGAAATAATAAAATGACAAAGTCAGAACTCAACAAATTGAAGGACACTCTCGAAAAGAAGCAGGCCGAACTGCTCAAAGTGATCGTAAATCGTGAAGGGATCGAAATCGAAAAGAGCCCCGATGCCCTCGACGAAGTACAGCATGCTGCCGAGCGCGAACTCGCAATTCGCAATCTCGACCGAGACAGCGCCCTGTTGCGGAACGTTCGTGCCGCGCTCGTTCGCTGCGCAGACGGTTCCTACGGTGTCTGCATGCACTGTGAAGAAGACATCAGCCCCAAGCGCCTGAACGCCGTACCGTGGGCTGGCTTCTGCATCACCTGCCAGGAAATCGCCGACAAAAACCAGGCCATGGGCCAGGAGAGCTTCGACGACATGCTCGTCTCGGCATAAACACATCCCGGGAGGCTTTGCCCGCAATTGGCAGATTGCCCCCTTTCCGCAAGCACAATTGCAGAGAAAACCGCTTGAGCCTTAGGTTCAGGCGGTTTCTTGTTCTGGGCCTTCCCTCAGGTACGCAGAAGTTAAGGACGCAGGAGTTCGAGCAACCCGATAAGTTCTTCAATCTGCTCAGGCCTCAAGCGCTCCATCTGGGATGCATGGAGATCCAGCAACGGCTGATCCAATTGAGCGAGCAAGTCGAGACCGCCCTGAGCGATCTTCACCATGACCACACGGCGATCTGTAAGCGAACGAGAACGCGCAATCAAATTTCGAGTTTCCAGACGGTCGAGAAGACGGGTAATATCCGGGTCGTGCGAAATCATCCGCTGCGCTGCTTCGGTGCAATTAAGACCAGCCTCTCCTGCTCCACGCAAGATCCGCAGGATGTTGTATTGAGTAGTTGAAATGTTTGAACTTTTGAACAGTTCGCCCAATCCCTGCAGCAAGTATTCGTAGCTCCGCGCCAGATTCAGAAAGACTTCTTCCTCGCGGCAACTGAAGGGTTTGATTTGTAAAATTTCTGCGGCTATCTTGCCGGGCATAGTTCCATCATCCTGATCACTGCGGATTCGAGCGACGATTTCCACTCGCAGGACGATCATATCGGTTTGGTAATACTACAGTCGAGCCTTCTCGAGAAAAGTTCTCGTATTCGCGACCCTGGTAGGAGTAGCGAACGTAGAGTTCCTTATCCATCGAAGGAAAAGGGTCACCGCCCATCGTTGAATTGTCCACTCGCAGCTTCAACTGGTCACCACGAATCGCTTCACGAAGCAAATCAGTCACCGTGTTGCTGCGCCCTCGGGCGCGATACTCGGCCACCAGAATCACCAGTTGCGAACTCGACACTGGCATGGCTGTCCCGCCACTACTCTCAGGAAGGATAAGTTGAGAATTCTCAGCAAGGGTGACCGTGCGGCGCAGATCTTGATAGCTATAATCAACCCGCAAACTCTTGCGCACAGCCGGCGCAGGGTCGCCGCCCATCGTCGTGTTGTTCACATCCAGCTTGACGCTATTACCGGATATCTGTTGACTCAATATGGCAGTGACGTCACGCCATCGGGTTCCTTCTCCATACTCGGCTTTGACTATCTCAAGGGCACCACGAACAGGCCGGGCATTTCCTCCCCCAAACAAGCCTCGCCCGGGCTCCCCCAAACGTACATAAGCCAAATCCTGAAAGTTGTCCGTGCGTGTCCTGCCACGAAACACATAGCGTACGCGCAGTGTTTTCTGAACTCCCGGCATTGGATCACTTAAGGTCTCGCCATCGACTCGAAATTCAACACCGTTGCCACGTACCAGGCCTTGGACGCGCGCCGTAACATCCTCCCATCGGTTGTCCGCCCCATATTCCGCCTTGATGACCTGAAAACCAGGCCCCATGATCTGCGCCAAGGCGGCCAGGCTCCAGCCTGCCAGCAGAATTAGTACTTTCATGCAAGGTCCCCAGTAGTAAATTAGAGCCTCTCCTCGGTGGCAGCCTGAAGCGTCACTTGAACCTTCATCCGCTTGCCACCACGAATCAACTCCACCTCTACCGTATCGCCCGCGCGCTTGCCGCGCAATGCTCTCGGTATCGAATTGGCGTCTTCCGCCCTGCGGCTGTTAATCGAAATGAGCAAGTCGCCTCCGATAGCCACTTCGTAACGGCCAATCACAACAGCCTTATTTCCCCCACGAATCCCAGCCGTAGCCGCAGAAGATCCGCGACGGATAGTCTGCACCAGAAGCCCGCCTTCGACCGGATATCCAAGTTCCTCAGCCAGGTCGCCGCCGATAGGCAATACAGTGACGCCCATGACCGGAGGAGCATATTTTTTGCCACTGGCATAGGCATCCAGCATCTCGCGAGCCCGGTTGATCGGCATCGCAAAACCAATTCCGATCGAACCAGCCTGACCAAAAATCGCAGTATTTATTCCAATGACATTGCCCTGCGAATCGAGCAGCGGCCCACCAGAATTGCCTGGATTGATCGATGCATCGGTCTGAATCATGCCCTCGAGCGTCCGCCCATTCTCATCCCCAATCGATCGGGCCAGAGAACTCACGATACCCGTAGTGAGGGTTCCTTCGAGGCCAAAGGGATTTCCAATGGCCAGAACCTTTTGCCCAATTTGCACCTTATCGCTATCGCCAAGCTTGAGGTAGTTGAGCTTGGCACCCTTGAGATCTACCTGAATCAAAGCCAGATCATTATCCGGATCTTTGTCGAGCAACGTTGCGCGATAGTTCTTCTTGTCTAAGGTGGTAACAGTCAATTCCTGCGAACCCGAAACGACGTGCAAGTTCGTCAGGATCTGCCCACGGTCATTCACTGCAAAGCCAGAGCCTGTAGCCTTCGACGGATAGACCCGCAAGAACCAATCCTGCTGCAGCGTCGTCGAGGTGATGAAGACGGTCGCCGGGTGCGACATCTTGTAGATCTCGACATTATTGTTTTCGTCGTTAGACAAGCCTGCACCTTGCGTCACCGAAGGGCCTGACCAAAGTGGTGCATTGACAGCGCTGCCAATCAGATTGCGAGGGTTCCATCGGGCAACGGAGGTGGCGTAGACAAATCCGCCGACCAGCACGGCGACAACGGCCAAAATTCGATATTTCATACTGAGAGACTCCGTAGCGCAGCATAAACCGCGCGAGTTTGTTCGATCGTCGATTCCATCGTTCCTGATGTATCGATTAAGTAGTCCGCAAATTGCTTCTTTTCTTCCATTGGCATTTGTTTGGCGATCCGGCGGCGAGCCTCCTCCGGTGTCCAGCCGGATCTCGCCACAGCCCGTTCCACCATCAATTCCACCGGGCACCAGGTCACAATCAACTTGTCAAAATTCTTGTAATTCCCCGTCTCAACCAAAATCGCAGCTTCAACAATGGCGATCGCTTCGCCTTCAGAAGCTCTCACCCCCGCCAGCCACTGCTCCTCATAAGCAAATACGGCAGGATGGATGATCGCGTTCAACTTATCAAGCGCTCCGCTTTCATTAAATACGACCATACCGAGGCGTCGTCGCTCGATATTTTCATTATGATCCAAAATTGCACGGCCAAAGGCACTCACAACAGGCTCATAACAGGGACCTTCTTTTTCAAGCAGTTTATGTCCCAATTCGTCGGCCTTTAGCAGATGGCAGCCGAGCCTGACGAGTTCCGCCGCTACAGTCGATTTACCAGTCGCCATCCCGCCTGTCAATCCAACCTGCAACATCAGCCACGCCGCCCTTCGGCAGCCTGCACCGTATTCGACATCAGCATCGCAATCGTCAGCGGCCCCACACCTCCAGGCACAGGAGTATAGGCAGAGCTTAGCCGCGCCATCGCCTCAGGGTCCACGTCGCCGGTCAATCGGCCGTCCACACGGTTCATCCCGACATCAATCACCACGGCACCGGGCTGGATGTAATCCTCACCCAACATCTCGGCCCTTCCAATTGCCGCCACCAGAATATCCGCACGCCTGCATTCCTCCGCAAGATTGGACGTTCGACTATGGCAAATTGTCACGGTCGCATTTGCCGCAAGCAGCAGAATAGCCATCGGTTTGCCGACAATATCGCTGCGTCCCACAATAACGGCCTTTCTGCCAGCAATCGGAATCTCATAGCGCCGCAGCAGTTCCATCACGCCAGAAGGAGTGCAGGGGCGCAAGCCGGGCGCTCCAGCCAATAACTTGCCGGAATTGACAGGGTGAAATCCATCGACGTCCTTTTCAGGCGCGACAGAATCCAGCACCAGCCCGGCATCCACTTGTGGAGGCAGCGGCAGTTGCACGAGAATCCCATGCACTTTGGAGTCCTTATTCAAACCGTCAATAATCGCGAGCAATTCTTCAGTACTGACGCTTGCCGGGGGTGTGAGCTTCTGGCTCAGGACGCCTACTTTTTCACAGGCAGCGATCTTGTTGCGCACATAGACTTCGCTCGCCGGATTGTTGCCAATCAGAATCACTGTCAGTTGCGGGCGGCAACCGCTCGCAACGAGCGCTGCAACACGTGGGCCCAACTCAGTCAAAATCTGGTCTCGTATCAGTTTGCCGTCGAGGATGATTGCCAAGAATCGGCTCCTTTCAATTGCCTTCTATAAAACACTGCACCCACGCCGATCAGCAAGCAGGCGGCGATTGCGATCCTGGGCTCAAGCGTCAACCCGAAGATCGTCATCCAGGTTCCCACAACAATAAATAACACTGGTTGCAGAGGCCACAGCCACGATACCGGCCCAAGGCGCTTCCAACCGGGACGCTTCCGAAATTGAAATAGTGAGGCTACACTCAGCACCGAAAAGAAATTCAGCGTAAATCCAATGAAGAAGAAGAGCGAGGGCAGCGAAGTAAGCGTCATTACCATGGCAACAATTGCCTGCATCAGGATCGCTGGAGCGGGCGTTCTCCACTGCGGATCTACTTTGGCTGCTATACGAAAGAATGCGCCATTCCGGGCCATCGCATACGCTACACGTGGGCCAACCGTCATCAGAGCGTTGATCATCGCAAGCAGGGCGATCGCAATCAAGGCACTAAAGAGCCCGGCCACTTGCGATCCGAACAGGCGCGCTGCGGCCAGAGAGCCAATCGCTACCACACCCTTCATCGCACCAAGTGGGGCCGCATAAACAAAGACCAGATTGAGCAGCAGAAACAATACCGTTACCAGCCCAGTACCAATGGCCAATGCCAACGGCAGATTCTTCACCGGGTCACGCAATTCCTCGGCTACATAAGTAGCGGCATTCCAGCCGGAGTAGCTAACGTAGACGTAAAAGAGGCTGATCGCAAATTGTGAACTCAGCGGCACGGTCGACTCCCGAATCGCCGGCAGCGAGAAATTACCCCAACTCCCTGCCCCTACGGCAAGCCCAAGCAAGACAAAGGTGCCAATGACGCCCAACTTAAGGCCAGTCAGAACTGTTTGCAGTGCTACCGCCCTCTGAACGCCAAAGAGGTTGGCAATCGTCACCACGCCCAACGCAGAGCACGCCAAAATCTGCGCCCCGCCAATCTGCAGGCTGAACATGCCTGACCCAATTTGGAAGAACACATTCGATTGCTGAAAGACAGGAAAGAAGTAGCCACAATAATTCGCAAAGGCCAGCGCAGTGGCCGCGCCCGGTGCAGCGAAGCCAGCAACGAAGCTGGTCCAACCAGTCATGAATCCCCACACCGGCCCATAAGCCTGGGTCAGAAACACATACTCACCGCCAGAAGAAGGAAAGTTGACGCCCAGCTCTGAATAGCACAGCGCACCAATCAAGGCAATGAGCCCGCCGAGAATCCAAATTGCAAAATAGAGCTTGGGATCGCCGAGATCACGGGCAAGATAACCCGGCGTTGTAAAGATTCCAGTACCCACCATGTTCGAAACCACCAGCGCGACAGCGGCACTGAGGCTGATTTGGCGAAGGAGTGTCGGAGTCGTAGCGGTCAAGATACTAGGATAGCGGGATCAAAAAATAAGGCCGCCTGGACAATACGCCAAGCAGCCTTTCTGCTTCTGACCTGGGGGGATCAGATAAACCATAGATCGTATGCTTTTATTGGGGCGAACGTCAAGTGCCAGTCTTGTCCTGAAGTTGCTCAGCGATTCTGTCACCCCCCGCAAAAAGCGGAGAGTGACATTGAGCCATCAGCAAATGCAAAGAATCAAGGTGATCGAAAACGCGGTGGCGGGGAAGATTAAGGCAGGTGCAGCGTAAAGTACCCCACTAGATTGCTCCAAAAACAGAAATCCTTCCACGAGGGCTTCCAGATCCTGGAACTCCAACCCGCAGCAAATGAACGTTAAGACGCCCTGAAGCCTCGTTTTTTCGGGGCACCCTAAAGAGAAAGCATTAGAATTCCGATATCTCTTTTGAACGAAACATTCCTGCGGGTATTCTGGGAGCCAAAAGACACTTCCGTGTTTTCGGCTCCCATTCTTTTGAACACTCTCGTTCCAGAAAGTCTTTAAAGTCGTTAAAGTATCACTGGTCGCAACCTCAATCCGCATTCCAATCGAGTTGGAAGCTTATGCCCGCAATGCGCGCGACCACGGCCATACCGACGTTGAATTCATCGTAGTAGGCGATCGCAGGAGCGATTTGGGAATATCCAGCTTCTGCCACCGTCTGTCAAGAAACTACTCCCCCTGTGAATACCTCAGCATTGATGCTCAGCAGGAGTATCTTTCCACTCACCAGTCAAAAATCTGGAAGCACCTGAGCTTTGATTCTCGGCAGCGACGAATCATCGGGATGCTCAAGGCCTGTCAAAATGGAGCAGACCTTGTCGTTTGCATCGATTCGCAAGATCAATTGGTGGAGGGTGACTTCATCGGCTCGCACAGCCAGGTTGGTCGTATTTGCATGATGACGGTGGCCAATTCCTCATCCGGTTGGTTCAACCCGGCAAGCCTGCTTCGCGAATCGAGAGGCTAATCGTTCTTCCTCCGCGGCTTCCCCATGCAGCAGCAGGATAATGCGGGCACACCACAGTTAAGAGATCAATCCATTGCGGTAGCGGCAAACTCAGGATTATGTCTGGGGCAATCCGACCTTGATGCCACTACTTATCTTGACCACACAATACAGGTTTCGGGTCTCGCACCTGATTCGCCCAGACA
>JBKJUN010001028.1:0-17150 GCA_046590555.1 Bryobacter sp.
TCCAGGAATCCCCAGCCAGCGTGCACTCGCACCGGTAGCCACAATTAACGTAGAGGTTTCAATCCATTCGCCCTCGATATTCAACCGAAATGGCCGCTTCGATAGATCCGCTTCCTCAACCCAGCCATAACGGTACTCGGCCCCAAAACGCTCGGCCTGAAGCTTCATGTTCTCTACCAACTGAGGACCCATGATTCCTTCAGGGAATCCCGGGAAGTTCTCAACCTCAGAAGTGAGGGACAACTGCCCACCTTGCTCTTTACCCATAAGTACAAGAGGCTTTAGCCCAGCACGGGCCGTGTAAATCGCTGCGGTATTGCCCGCGCAGCCGGAACCGAGAATCACTACGTTATGCATATATAAAGAAGAAGGACCGCCTGGGGAGATCCCTGCGGCCCTGAATACAGTTTACAACTTCAGCCAGATCAGTTACGACGCCGCGCACGGAAAAGAATCGCGCCGAGTCCACCCGAGAGCATCAGCCACGTAGACGGCTCTGGAATTGCACCCTCCAGAAGATCGTTGCCGCAGCTGGAACCTGTAAAATAAGGGGTAATCGTACCGTTAGAAATTCCGGCAAGGAATACATACCAGGCAGAGCCCTGTATCGGTGCGCCGTTCATGTTCAGAGTCACTGTGTACTCAGCGGTCTGGCATCCATTGTTGTTGTCGGCGCAAAGGCCGTTGAAGGTAATCTGAGTGCTACCCGTTTGAAGCGCTTGAGGATTGGCTGCTGAACTGGTAAGCCATACCGCACGGTCGCTCCCAAAAAGGGCGGGGTTTGTGCCATCGGTTTGAAACTGTGTCGAAGTAAAAGTCTGAATCCCGTTTGCGATTTGATACAAATCTCCATCGTCAAACACACCATCCCCAACAGGCTTGCCATTGATGTTTCCCGGCCCGCCGTGGTCCACAAGAGGGACGCCATACCGAAGTACTCCGCTTTGCCTGAAGAAGAGGTCTGCGGCATGTATCGCAGAGGCAACACCGCCTCCAGAAAACGAATAGGGCGAAATCGTCGAAAGGTTTCCGATCGACGGCGTATCCCCTCCGTAGTTGAATTTCAAAATTGCCTGAAAGGCTCCGGTGAACCCATTCGCATCCTTGATAGCATCTACACTCACACCCTGAATTAGGAAATTTTCGCGCTTGCCCACCAGGTATGGATCAAGCCCCGAATACCAGGCGTTGTTGTTGTATACCAAAGGAACAGCTGACATCGTTGATACAAAAACACTACAGACCAACAGGAGGCGCTTCATATAATTAATACCTACCCTTCAGTTCTACCTGAGTTTTACTCTAAGGGGAACACCTAATAGCAAACCGGCCATCCGCAACAAGTACTAAAGGTACCAGCCGACGCCAACATAAGCGAGCCAGCCGCAAACATATGCGAGGACGCCCATATAGGTGAATTGCAGAATAGGCCATTTCCATCCGCCCGTCTCCCGCCTCACCACCGCAATCGTCGAGATGCACTGCAGGGCAAACGCAAAGAAAATCATCAGCGCCACAGCAGAAGCCATGTTGAGATCTTGCTGCAACGCCTTCTGCAGCCCCAGTTGGTCGTCGCCGCCCTGAATTCCGTATAGAGTACCCAGTGTGCCCACGATTACTTCACGTGCTGCCAGCGAGCTAATCAGCCCAACGCCGATCTTCCAGTTGAATCCCAAAGGAGCGATCACGGGCTCGATCATTTTGCCCAACTGCCCCGCGTAGCTCTGCTCAATGGGCGGAACAATCCCATTCTCCAGAGGCAAGTGAGCCATAGTCCAAAGGAGGATCATAGTCAAAAGAATCGTCGTTGAAGCGCGCTTAAGAAATACCTTGGCGCGATCCAGCAGGCGATAGAGAATGCTACTCAACCGAGGTACACGATAGGGCGGCAATTCCAGGATGAAGGGAGTTTTTTCAGACCGGAAGATCGTGCTCTTCAGCAGCCGCGCAGTTGAAGCTGCGGCAACAAAACCAAGCACGTACAGCCCAAGCATCATTGCCGCTCGACTTCCGAAAAATGGCCCCAGTATCTGACGGTCCGGAATAAAAGCGGCAATCAGCATCGTATAAACGGGAAGGCGTGCCGAACAAGTCATCAACGGCGTTACCAGAATCGTTGCAATCCGGTCCCGCTTGTTTTCAATCGTGCGAGTGGAAAGAATCGCGGGAATTGCACAGGCATAGCCGCTCAACAGCGGAATAAAACTCTTGCCCTGCAACCCTACTTTGGCCATCGTACGATCCGCAATCACCGCAGCCCGAGCCAGGTATCCAGAGTCTTCAAGCACAGCTATAAAGGCAAAAAGGATCAAAATCTGCGGCAGGAAGACAATCACACTTCCAACCCCACTCCACACACCTTCTACAAGTAGCGCCCGAAACCACGATTCCGGCAGCGACGATTCAATCCACTTGCCACTGATCTGAATCCCTAGTTGCACAAGATCCTGCACTGGCTTGGCAAAGGTAAAAATGCTTTGGAATACAGCGAGTACAACAAAGAGAAAACTGAGCGGCCCCCAAACCGGATGCAGCACAACCCTGTCCAGACGATATGTCCACTCCGGCGGAATCGGTTGGTGATAACCGGCCTGTTCCGCTAATTGCCCACTCCATTTGCGGCAACTCGGCAAGTTGTTCAGCACCGGAAGTTCAATACGCTTAGGCTGTGGAATCGTCTTCGACAGAAAACTGCGAACGGCATCGACACCGCTGCCGTGCACGGCGCTAACCAGCACAACAGGTGCGCCCAACTGCAGTGCGAGGGCCTCCGGGTCGATGCTCCCGCCACGGCGCTTCAGATCGTCCGACATGTTCAAAATGATCAGCGTCGGCAACCCAAGACTGAGAACCGGCGCAGCCAGCATCAGGTGCCGGGCCAGACTGGTCGAATCGAGAATCAGCAAAATCGCATCGGGGCGCGGGAGATCCGGCATCTTCCCCTGCAAGACATCATGCGTTACTTGCTCGTCCTCAGATCGGGGTTCCAGCGAATACACCCCAGGCAGGTCAACCAGCGTCACTTCGCGGGTAAGATCCACTCGCGCGGTGCCAATATGTCTCTCAACGGTAACGCCAGGATAGTTCGCTACTCTCTGCCTCAACCCAGTCAAACGGTTGAACAGCGTAGACTTGCCCGTATTCGGCGGACCAATGAGCGCAACTAGCTTATGCCCAGCCGGGTTTATGATGGGAGTGGCGGTGGTTGAAGCGCCTGCGTGACAGGGATCCATTTTTATGGCTGCTCATTTCGCACTAGGATGTTGAGGCACGTTTCTCGTCGCAGGGCAATTTCCGTTCCGTCTACTCGGTATACGGTCGGATCCCCCGCAGGAGCAACATGTGCGGCCTCGACCACGCAGCCGGGGATCATACCCATCTGCATTAAGCGCATGCTAATTTCGGCGGGAAGATCGAAGCGATCCAGGATCGCGTGATCGCCCACACGGAGCTGCGCCAGAGATTTTGCCGGGAGACTCACTTGTCAGTACAACTAAATTATATCGTTAATGCCTTCACGAAACTGCGGTTCTACAACTGTTTGGCGATTTTGCTCTTTGCAACTCACCTGCAAGGGCAGGTTCTGGACAATAACTTCCTGAATGGCCGTTATGGCTTCAGACAGCTTTTGGTCGCAACAAATGCCAGCGGTCAGCCGATTGAGGCTCGCAGCTTGGTCGGCGTGTTCAGCTTCGATGGCCGAGGCAATTTCTCCTTCCAGGGCACTAGGAATAATGGCAATAACGCCCCAGCCAGCCTAAGCGGAGCGGGCTCGTATTCGGTCGCCTCAAACGGATTTGTCAGTATGAGCAACCCTCTAGATTCCAACTCCACTATGAACATGCGCCTGGGCTCGGGCATCCTGCTTGGAAGCACAACAGACTCGGCTGGCAATGTTTTCGATTTACTTGTTGCCGTGCCTTTGCCGTCCTTGCCATCCTCAAATGCCACACTCATCGGCTCCTATGCAGGAGTTTCTATCGAGTTCCCCACCGGCCTCTTCTTTAACATCAAGAATAGTTTCCTTCGCTTTTCGGCAAATGGGCAGGGAGGTATCGGCCTTGTAAACACCGCTGGACAGACGGTTCAGGGTGGCAAGCGCGTGCAGACCCAGTCGATTGGCCCCGCCACCTATAGCATCTCCAACGACAGCTCTGGCCAATTGATTTTCCCAACCACTGCTCCTTTCCCCGCTGCCAGTCAGTTGATCCTTGGAGACAAACAGATCTTCCTTAGTCCGGGAGGTGAATTTATGATCGGCGGCTCCACCTCCCAGGGAGCGCATGATTTCATTTTCGCGATGAAATCAGCCCAGCTTGGGGTCACCCCAAGAAACTTCTCGGGCCTCTATTTCGCTGCTGGCTTGAGAGTAGACCAATCCCGCCCCTCTTCCTTCAGCGGAGCCGTTAGCAGTCAGGGCGTCGGAAAGGCAGTCTGGAGTCGCAGGGCTAGACTACCGGAAGGCAACGTGGATTCCACTGCAGTAAATGATTACAACCTCGCGACCGACGGTGTTGGCTCCATGCTAAACAATCGTTTCGCCATCGGAAGCTCAAACAACGTCTTCGTCAGCGCGGGAGTTTCTTTTGTCGATTCCAACAACTATGAAGTTATCATCGGCACAAAAACGCGCGACCTCACCGGAACCGGCGTCTTCCTCAACCCCGCCGGCGTTCTCAATGGTGCCAGCTTCGCTCCGGTTGGGAATCCGATTGCCCCAGGTCAATTCATCAGTCTCTTCGGAACCGGCCTCGGCCCGGCAAATGCTGTCGTAGCCCCGGCAGTTCCCTTTCCAACCACTCTCGGCGGCGTCACCGTCACCGTCCAGGGCCGTCCAGCGCCGCTCTATTTTGTGAGCGCAAACCAGATCAGCGCCCTGGTTCCCTTTGCCACCTCCGGTACTTCTGCAGACGTAATCGTACGCCTGGGCAATCAGGAGTCAAACCTCGTTACTGTCCCAGTCACCCGCAGTTCTCCCGGCATTTACACCACATCCCAGAACGGCATCGGCTCGGGTGCCATTCTCAAATCTGATTTCACAATCGTGTCGGCCGCAAACGCCCCACGCCGAGGCGATACCATTTTGATTTACCTGACAGGCCTCGGAGCCCTAAATCCCCCCCTCAACGACGGTGCAGCAGCTCCAACCACTACCTTGACTCGGGTTACAGACTCAGTCAACGTCTACATCGGTGGGCAAAAGGCAACCGTAAGTTTTGCCGGAGCAGCCCCTGGCTTCGCTGGTCTCTACCAGCTCAATGTCGTGATCCCAGCCTCTGCCCCCATCGGCTCAGCCGTGCCCTTGGCCGTAGAAACAAGCACCAGCTTCCACGACATGGTCGATCTCGCCATCCAGCCCTTGTAGAAGCAACAAAAGGGCAACTCCTTAAGGAATTGCCCTCGGCGCTAATCTTTAAGACTTCAGCGGTTAGCTGAAGCTGGCGAGGCCAGCGGCTTCGTCGTCGAACACTTCAAAAACGGTGTAGAGCTTTGTGATCTGCAACAGATCGTGAACTCGCTTGGTCAAACCAAGCAACTTCAATTTGCCACCGGCATTCGAAGTAGTTGTAAAGCCACTTACCAATTCTCCGATCCCGGAGCTGTCGATATAGGTAACTTCAGACAGGTTTAACAGGATTTTCTTGTCGCCCTTGGTTACCAGGTCCTTGATCGTGTCGCGAAATGCGCTGGATCCTTCACCCAGTGTGATACGGCCAGCCGCATCGATTACCGTCACATCGCCTACCTGGCGGGTGCTCATTGTTACGCTCACAGTTTCCTCCTTCGGAATATTAAAAAATTTAGGCTGCGTTGAGACGCTTGACCATTCGGACGAGGGTTCCTTGGGGAACACGTGGTACGTGCTCACATTCGTCCATAAATGCGCGCATCAGCAACAATCCGCGGCCAGACTGCTTCAGGAGATTCTCCTGGGCCAGCGGATCAGGAACATCATTATCTTTGAAACCGTCGCCCTCATCGCCTATTGAGACTACCAGAGTCCCGGGCGCAGCTTCGAGCTTTAGGTAAACCTTTTTCCGGGCATTGTATTTGTTGCCATGAGCAATCGCATTCACCATGCACTCACGTACTGCCATCGAAATGGAGTTTTGGTCGTCTTCATCGAAGCCGGCTTTGCGGGCAAGCTCAAGAACAGTCTGATCTGCGAGGTCTACGCTATCGAGCGTCGACTCGAGATGAAGTTCCTGCGTTTGCTGTTCAAATGAAGCGGCCATACGTTCTGACAGTATTGTAAACCCGGATTAGGTCGAATGATTAGCTTGTCAGGCAACCTGAGCGCCTGTCAAGTCCCAGATTCTAATCCGAAGAACTCTTTTGGATGATCTTTGCTTTGACTTTCCTTTAACCACATTTGCAAAGGCCAATAAATTTAGCCCCACACCTGCCTGAACAATCCACAATCCATGCCAGCTGCAATACTTTCCAAGGCACACGGTCAAACGCCTGAGAATTTCAGACACTCTAGTCGAAAAGTACCCTTTCCAGAGCTTTTGTCAGGTTGAGAACACAAAAATTCGCGAATCCTAGGGTCATGAGGATCAAAAAATAGGGAAATTCCTTGAATAGCGCGGGCGATGTAACACCGATAGATGTTCAACGGCCAAATGCCGCTTCTCACTATGAAACCTTTCGTTCCTTCACTCCTTCTCCTTTCTTTAGCGACTCTCGCTTTCTCCCAAACACCCGTCCCGGGCCGGCTCCTGGTAGGCTTCCGCTCTAATGTGCTGCCAGCTCAAGCCCAGTCTGTTATTAACGGGCTGGGAGCCAAAAGCTCTCGTCAGATTGGAAATCTGCCTATCCATGTCGTAGAACTCCCACCGACTGCAAATGCGAATGCGGTCGCCAATGCATTCCGCGGAAGAGCCGAAGTGCAGTTTACAGAATTGGATATGCGCTTGCCTTCAGTACAATTGACTCCAAACGACCCTTCCTATTCCTCGCAATGGCACCTTCCGAAAATTCAGGCCCCAACCGCATGGCTTACTTCAACAGGCAGTAGCTCAATCCAGATCGCAATTCTCGATACAGGGGTCGACCCAGGGCACATGGATCTCTACACCAAAATGGTCTCAGGTTGGAATACCTTCGACAACAATTCCGATTCAAGAGACGTTCACGGACATGGCACTAAAGTAGCGGGCACGGCAGCCGCCTCAAGCAACAACGGAATCGGTGGTGCGGGCGTTTCCTGGAACTCGTTGATCATGCCAATCCGTGTTACCGATACGGCTGGATACGCAACCTACTCCACTCTCGCTTCAGGATTGAACTGGGCTGCAGATCGCGGGGCTAGGGTCGCCAACATGAGCTTTGACGTCACAGGAAGTTCCACCGTCAGCTCGGCAGCACAATATTTCCAATCCAAAGGCGGCGTAGTCGTCAGTTCTGCGGGCAACTCAGGCACCTCCAGCACCTTGGCCCCAAGCCCTTACATCATCACCGTGAGCGCGACAGATCCAAATGATGCCATCTACTCGTGGTCTACCACTGGCGACCGCGTCACTCTGTCTGCCCCAGGCTGCGTTTTCACTACTTTTAATGGGAACACTTATGGCAGCGCATGCGGCACCTCATTCTCTTCTCCAGTAGTCGCTGGTGTGACAGCGCTGCTTCTTGCGACCAATCCAAACCTGAGCCCCGCCCAGGCCGTTGCAGTTCTGCAATCATCCTCAGACGATCTTGGCTCCACTGGGCTCGACACGATATTTGGTTATGGCAGGGTCAATGCGTCCAAAGCACTTCAAATGGCCTTTAATCCGCCGTCGACATCCTCAGGATCCACTACGCCTACTCCCACCCCAACACCCACACCTGTAGTTGCACCAACCGACACACAGGCACCAGTGATTCGGCTCCTGAACCCAGGTCTTGGAACATTCGTCAGCGGCAATCTAGCTGTCACTTTTTCAGCCACAGATAATGTAGGGGTCACCCAAGTTCAACTTTTGTTAAACGGTTCTGTAGTGGGTACATCTTCATCAGCGCCATTCACAATCCGCTGGAACACAAATAAAGTCGCCAAAGGCAGCCACACCCTTCAGGGCAAAGCGCTGGACGCTAAGGGAAATGCGGGTCTTTCGACCGCGATCATGGTTTACCGCTAAAACAGAAGCCCCGGTGCAATTCGCGCCGGGGCTTCTGTGCAACAGGTCGATTTCGACGATAATCAGGCTATCGTGACTAGCCCGGTATCCATCGACGAACTCCGCAGCTTTGCGGCCCTATCCGATCTCAGCGACAGCCAGCTCCAGTGGCTCTGCAACCGCAGCGAATACCATGTCTTCGAGGCCGGAGAATACCTGGCACGAACCGGTGACCCGGCCGATTCCATGATCTTTGTCCTCGAAGGAACCTTCCACGCTATTCCTGACAACGGCGAAGCCCCTACCTTCATCCTCCAAAAGGGTATGATTAGCGGCTTCCTGCCCTTTTCGCGCATGAAGAAGTTCCCGCTTTCGACTCGCGCTCAGTCGCACCTCCGCATTTTGCGACTCAACAAGCAGTACTTCCCACAGCTCTATCAGGAACTGCCCGAACTCATTCCAAAACTCGTTGCCATCCTTACCGACCGTGTACGCGAGGCCACCCGTGTCTCAGATCAAACCGATAAACTCGCCGCCATCGGGAAACTCTCTGCCGGCCTTGCCCATGAACTCAACAACCCCGCTGCGGCCGCACGTCAGGCCAGCGCGAGTGCCAAGCAAATCTTCGATTGTTACCGCTCAACCCTCGACCAATTGGCAGTCAGTTACTTGTCCAAAGAAACCTACGGCGAAGTCCGCTCCTTTGAATCGAGTGCAACCTCTGCTGTCCATGAGCAAAAACCCATCGATTCCCTCACCCGCAGCGACCTCGAAGAAACCATTCTCAGTTGGCTCGAATCCATCGGAATCGAATACGCGTGGCGAACTGCTCCCGCCTTTGTTAATGCCGGCTTCACCGTAGAAGCTCTCATTACCGCCACGGCAAACTGGACACCAGAGATTCGCAAACTCGCTCTTTACCGCGTAGCCGCTGCTATTGAAATGGAGCAAGTACTTGCTCAGATGTTGAACTCCACCACCCGCATGAGCGAACTTGTCGGCGCCATGAAAAGCTACTCCTATATGGATCGCACAGGGGCCGCTGAAATCGATATCAATCAGAACCTCGACAGCACCCTCACACTCTTCAGCTTTCGCTTCAAGTCGGGAATCGAACTGGTCTGCAACTACGCAAAAGACCTACCCGTCGTCTCCGCGCACGGCGGCCAACTCAATCAGGTTTGGACCAACCTCATCGACAATGCCCTCGATGCGCTCGAAGCCGGCAAGAACCGATCCGCACCCGCCCAACTCTCAGTCTCCACACGCCTCGACCAAACTCAGATAGTGGTCGAGATCACAGACAACGGCCCCGGCATCCCCGCAGATATTACTTCCAAGATCTTCGACCCCTTTTTCACCACCAAGCCTCAGGGAAAAGGCACCGGCCTTGGCCTCGACACCGTCTACAGAATCGTTCGTCAACACAAGGGCGATATCCGCGTAGATTCTGTACCCGGTCGCACTACCTTCTCTGTGCGCATCCCGGTATGATTAGCCTCAACCAGGTCGGCTTCAATCGTGGCACTACAAAAATTCTGACCGGTATCACCCTCGATATTCCAGAGCTTCAGCGTACGGTCTTGCTCGGCAGAAGCGGCAGTGGCAAGAGCACTCTCCTCCGCCTGATCAACCGCCTCCTCGAGGCCTCAAGCGGCACCATCGTGCTGCATCAGAAGCCTCTGCATGACATCGACCCACTCACCCTGCGCCGCTCCATTGGCTTCGTTTCGCAAAACCTCGGCCTCTTCCCCCACTGGACCGCCCGCCAGCAGATCACCCGCTTCCACCACCACACAGACAGCGTCGAGACCCTCGCCGCCTCAATCGGCCTCGACACCACACTGCTCGACCGCTATCCCCACCAGCTCTCCGGCGGCCAGCAGCAGCGCGTCGCCATCGCTAGAGCCCTCGCTAGCAATCCACCACTTTTGATGCTCGACGAACCCTTCTCCGCCCTCGACCCCATCCTGCGACGCGAGATGCAAGACCTAGTCCTCACCCTGGACAAGACCATCCTCTTTGTCACTCACGATCTGCGCGAGGCAATGCGCCTTGGCCATCAACTCGTATTCCTCCGCGACGGCAAGATCGTCTTCAGCGGCCCACCACAAGACCTCCAAAACTCAGACGACTCCGAAGTCAAAGCCTATCTGCGGACGCTCAACCAATGAGTGACAACATCCTCTCGCTCACCCTCGAACACCTGATGCTGGTCTTACTCGCAGTCCTCGCTGCATCGCTAATCGCCATCCCCACGGCCATCTGGAGTCAGCGCAACCCCAGAGCCGGCAGCCTCGTCCTCAAGCTCACAGACATCATCCAGACTATTCCCAGCCTCGCCCTCTTCGGCCTCCTCCTGCCACTCCCGCTGATCGGAGGCATCGGCGCAAAGCTCGCGATTTTCGTCCTCTTTCTATATGCATTACTCCCCATCCTGCGCAACACATTATTGGGTCTCGACGGCATCTCAGACGAAATCCGCGAATCCGCTATTGCCCTCGGCATGACACCAATTCAAGTCCTGCGGGAAATCGAAATCCCACTAGCCGCCCCGTCGATCGTCGCAGGCCTGCGCATTGCTACGGTAACCACAATCGGCACCGCCACCGTCGCTGCCGCTATCGGTGCTGGCGGCCTTGGCGTCCTACTCTATCGCGGTCTCGCTACAGTAGAAACAGAACTGCTTCTGGCTGGTGCGCTTCCCGCTGCGGCACTTGCCATCCTGGCAGACCAACTATTCCAATGGATCGAAGACAAGCTCTCCACCTCGCGACGGCCGCGCTAATCACCTCTTGCAGCCGCACAGACAACCTCACTGTCGGTGCCAAAAACTTCACTGAGCAGGACATTCTCGGCGAAATCATCACCCAGCATCTGACAAAACAACTCGGCGCACCCCCGAAGCAACGCCTCCACCTCGGCGGCAGTTTCCTGGCGCATCAAGCCCTGATCGATGGCGCAATCGACCTCTACCCCGAATACTCCGGCACTGCCCTCATCGCCTGCCTCAAGCTCCCACTTATCAAAGATGCAAAACAAGTCTTCACCCAAGTCAAGCAAGCTTATTCCAGCCGATACAAAATCGAATGGGGCTGGCCGCTCGGCTTCTCAAATACATTTGCCATGGTGATGCGCAAAGACGAGGCAGACAAACTCTCGATCAAAACCCTGTCAGACGCCGTCCGTCAGAAGTCCGATTGGCGCATCGGCGTCGGCTACGAATTTGAACAACGTCCCGACGGCTGGCGCAGCATGGTTCAGACCTACCCACTCAAGACCAGAGGCAACCTCCGCACGATGGATCTCGGCTTGATCTACCGTGCTCTTGGCGCAAATGAAGCCGATCTTGTCGCCGGCAACTCAACAGACCCAGCGCTGGCCGACTCCCGCTTCCTTGCCCTCGACGACGACCTCAACTTCTTCCCACCCTACGAAACCTGTCTCGCCGTGCGTGAAGCAGCCCTCCAGCGCTTCCCCAATCTCCGCCCCGCCCTCGACAAACTGGCAGGTTCAATTTCTGTCGTTCAAATGCGAAAATGGATCGCTCAGGCAGTGAACGAACATATTAGCCCCGGCGCAATCGCCTCGGCCTTTGTTGAGAAAATTTGAGGAATAGACGTTGGCCAAACCATTTATCCTAACTGTCGACGATGACGTCGCCGTTCTACGCGGCATCGAACGAGATCTGCGCGGTAAATACGCTTCCACCTACCGCATCCTTAGAGCCGAATCCGGCAAAGCCGCACTCGAACTGCTGACCCAGATCAAAGACCGCAATGACGACATCGCCCTCATTCTCGCCGATCAGCGAATGCCTGAAATGGATGGTGTGCAATTCCTCACTCAGGCCCGCGAGATCCACCCCGATTCCCGACGCGTTCTGCTAACTGCCTATGCCGACACCACAGCCGCCATCGCCGCCATCAATTCGGTACGCCTCCATCACTACCTGATGAAGCCCTGGGACCCGCCCGAACAGAATCTCTACCCAGTCCTCGACGATCTCCTCGCCGACTGGCATGCCGAGTACAACCCGCCCTATCGCGGCATCCACGTCATCGGCCAACGCTGGAATCCTGAAGCCCACCGCATCAAGGATTTTCTCGGCCGCCACCAGATGCCCTTCCGTTGGGTCAATGTCGAGGAAGCAGCCAAAGATCCCATCTTCAGCCAACACCTCAAACCAGGCACCAAACTTCCCGTAGTCGTCTTCGCCGACCAGACTTCCATCGATTGTCCAAACTCAGAAGCTCTCGCCGAAAAACTGGGCCTACGCACCAAGGCCAGCACTCAGTTTTATGATCTTGTAATCGTCGGTGGTGGCCCAGCCGGTCTGGCCGCCTCAGTCTATGGCGCCAGTGAAGGCCTCAAAACGTTGATGATTGACCGCGAAGCCCCCGGAGGTCAGGCCGCCCTCAGTTCGCGCATTGAGAACTACCTCGGCTTCCCGGCCGGCCTCAGCGGTGGCGACCTCTCCCGGCGTGCCGTAGCCCAGGCCCATAAATTTGGCTGCGAGATCCTCGCCCCTCAGGAGGCCACCAAACTCCGCACCGAAGGTGACTTCCGCGTCATCACACTCTCCGACGGCTCAGAGGTTTCAGGCTCGGCAGTACTACTCGCCACCGGCCTCTCCTGGCGCAGACTGAACATTCCCAACATGGATCGCCTCACCGGCGCGGGAATCTACTACGGTGCTGCAACCACAGAGGCTCCCAGTTGCCAGGATGAAGTAGTATATGTCGTTGGTGGCGCCAACAGTGCCGGCCAGGCAGCCATGCACTTTTCACGCTACGCCCACAAGGTCAGAATGCTAGTCCGTGGCGACGGTCTGTCCTCCACCATGAGTCATTATCTTATTGATCAGATAAGCTCGACGCCCAATATCGAAGTGATCTCGCACACTGAAGTCATTGGCGTCGACGGCGGCGAACAGCTCGAGTCGATCACTCTCGCCAACCGCAAATCAGAGGAAGAAGTCTCCGTACCAGCTTCTATGCTTTTCATCTTCATCGGCGCTCATCCCCGCACGGATTGGCTTAAGGGCAGCATCTGCCTCGACCAACACGGCTTCATCCTCACCGGTTCGCAGTTAAAGAAGGAAGGCAAGCTCACCTCTAACTGGCCGCTCTCCCGAGACCCGCTTTTACTCGAAACTTCAATCCCCGGCGTCTTTGCCGCAGGCGACACCCGCAGTGGCAGCGTCAAACGCGTCGCCAGCGGCGTCGGCGAAGGTAGCGTCGTAGTCCAATTCGTACACCAATTCCTCGCCGGCCTTTAGTTCGTTAAGCCATCCGTCCAAACTTGATCCGTTTTGCCGGAGATGCTGCGGTAGGGGTCGGAGCACCAGGCTTGCGCTGCCGCAATCGCAAGATCAGATTCATCACCAAACCCTCCACCTGATCGCGTACCTCGCGGTGCACTCCCTGCACTTCACCCACCGGGTCCCGTACCCGCCAAAGCTCCGACGGAATCTCCGAAGCAAAATGCGGCACACTAGACCCACTCATATTGATCAGTAGATTTGGCACCGGAGTCAAAGCCTGCTCAAGCGGCTTCGGAAACTGATCCTCAAGCGAGACCCCACGCTCCCCCATCACCGCCTTCGTATTCAGATCCACCAGCATGGCTGGCGACAAGCCTGCACTGACCACTTCGATCACATCGTGCCCGTAAACACGGGCAAATCCTTCCGCCATCTGCGAGCGGCAGGAATTTCCGATACACAAAAAAAGTACGCGCTGCTTCATTCCTCTACTAAGTCCATAAAGAGCTTGTGCACGCGAGTATCATCGGTAAGTTCCGGATGAAAAGTAGCCGCCAGATGTTTACCTTGTCTCACAAGCACAGCATCTCCAAGATAACTCGCCAGCACTTCCACTGTCGGTCCGATCCGTCGAATGATCGGCGCTCGAATAAACACCGCTTCCACGGTCCCGATACTCGCTTCAAGTTCGATGATCCTCGAATCCACCTGCCGCCCATAGGCATTCCGCTCGACATCGATGTCCATCACATCGAGCGACTTCTGCGCAGGCGAACTAACCCCACGAGCCATCAGAATCGCACCCGCACATGTCCCAAACATCGGCTTCTCCGCACCAAACGCCTTTAGCGGCTCAAACAGATCGTAGTAATCCATCAGGCGCAGCATCGTCGTTGATTCCCCACCGGGAATCACCAGCGCATCCACACGCTTCAAGTCATCCAGATTCCGAACCTCACACTGCCGCGCACCAGCACTCTCAAGCGAGTGCTGGTGCTTTTCAAAATCTCCCTGCAGTGCGAGTACGCCGAATAGCTTGCCCTTACCAGCCACGGCCCGCCATCAACTCTTCAGCTTTCATCTGGCGGATATCAAGACCCGGCATACCATCCGGCAGCTCTTCGCAAGCTTCCAGCACCTTCGCCGGATCCTTGTAGTTAAGCGTCGCCTTCACAATGGCCTTGGCAAAGTTCACCGGATCGGGGCTCTTGTAAATGCCCGACCCAACAAAAACCGTTTCTGCCCCCAGGTGCATCATCAACGCCGCATCAGCAGGAGTCGCAATACCACCAGCCGAGAAATTCGGCACCGGCAGCTTACCAAACTTGTGGCAATATTCGATCAGCTCAAACGGAGCCTGATGGTGCTTGGCGGCAACCATCAACTCATCATGAGCCATCACCGACAACTGACGCATTTCACGAATGATCGTGCGCATGTGACGCACAGCTTCAACCACATTGCCCGTACCCGCTTCACCCTTGGTGCGAATCATCGCTGCGCCTTCACCAATCCGGCGCAACGCTTCGCCCAAATTGCGGCAACCGCAAACGAAGGGCACGTTGAAGGGATGCTTGTCGATGTGGTTCTCGTCATCGGCAGGAGTCAACACTTCAGACTCGTCAATGAAATCGACCTTCAATGCTTCAAGCACCTGCGCTTCGGCAAAGTGCCCGATGCGCGCCTTGGCCATCACTGGAATCGACACGGTCGCCTGAATCTCGCGGATGCAAGTAATCGGCGACATACGTGCCACACCACCTTCTTTGCGAATATCGCTAGGAACCTTGATCAGTGCCATCACGGCAACTGCCCCAGCCTTCTCTGCGATCAACGCCTGTTCGGCATTTGTGACGTCCATGATGACGCCACCTTTCAACATTTCGGCCAGGCCGATCTTCTTGCGGAACGCTTCGTTCAGAATCATTTTGTTAACTCCGGGAATTGGAAATCAGACCATCGCCATCTCTGGCATTGGGTCTTTGTAATTTGAGGCGATTTTTGCCTCTTCTTCAAACAAGGGGCCAAGCCGTCGAAGCCCGTCAACAATGCGAGCGGGACTCAATCCGGCAAAACTCAAACGGAAACTTTCATTCATCGGCGTGCTGATGCTGAAGTAGCGCCCGGGCAGATACGACACACCCTCGCGCCGCGCCTTCTCCAGCACCGCCGAACTATCACAACCACGCGGTAGCGTAACCCAAAGGTTCATGCCGCCCTGCGGCCGCGTAAATCTTGATCCTTGCGGCAACACCTGCTCCAGAATCTCAAGCGTAGTAGCCAGCCGGACCCGACCCGCATCAAGCACTCGTGCCAGATGCGCATCCAGCCGCCCGCTTCGCGAGAACTCAAGCAAGATCGCTTGCGACAATTGATCCGAATGTAAATCGGTCCACTGCTTGGCCATAGCCAACTTCCCGATCAGCGCCTTCGAACCAATCACCCAGCCCACACGCAAGCCAGGGAACGCGATCTTCGAAAAGCTCCGCAGCAACAATGCTTGCGATCCCGCCCCCAAAGACCGAATCGTTGGCAGTGCCTCGCCCGCATAGCGAAGCTGGGAATAAATATCCACTTCGATCAACAAGCGCCGCCCCATGCGCGTAGCCTCGGCAATCTCGCGCCGCTCCCCCAAACTCATCGTGTACCCGGTAGGATTGCGAAAACTTGGAGTAACGATCATCGCCTCAACAGCCGCCTGATTCGCGTCCACCGTTAGCGCATGCTGAAACGCATTCCGCAGCCCTGGATACACAGGCTCTTCGGCATGAACCAGACCACCGGGCCCAATCAGCGCCTTGTGAATCAGATCCAGCGCCTGCTGACAACCGGAAGTAATCAGAAGGTCGTCTTCAGCAGGATCAAAGAGCCCCTCGTTGATCGCTTCTTGAATCAGATACTCCCGCAACGGCCCGTACCCAAGCGGCGAACCAAGCTGTAAGACCTGCGCTGCGGAATGTCGCATTACCTCGGTCGTCACCTCGCGCACTTCATCGAGGGGAAACAATTCCTCGGCCGGCCGCGAAGTCGAAAACGAAATCTCGCGCGTGTCTATCTGGGGCTTGTTCTGGACATAACTTCCCCGCCCCACTTGACCATTCACCAGCCCGTCTTCCTCAAGCAGCGCATAAGCCGCGCTTACCGTCGCCCGGTTTAGACTCAACTGAAAAGCCAAATCCCGGGTCGGCGGCAACCGGTCTCCATCCTTCAGCGCACCAGCCAATATGCTGTCTCGAAGCCCTTCATAGAGCTGGCGGTACAGTGGAATTTCCGATTGGCCGTTGATTTGAGGCAATTGGATCATAGCCGGATTACTAAATGGTAGTCCAATTAAGGCGACAGAGCAAGCCAATGCATCACTTGCGTCCCGACCTTCCTGATCCAGAGGCTATAATTAAAGATAGTGAACCCCCAGCTAGCCTTAGTCGTAATGATATTTTTCGCGGCAACGACTCAGGCTTCTGAAATCCGTGGCCGCATCACAGACCCTTCCGCCTCTCCCATCACCGGTGCCCGCGTCGCCATCGCAGGCCCCGTCAAACGCAGTACGCGATCTAACGACAAGGGCGATTACTCCTTTGCCGATCTCCCTCCAGGCCGCTATTCGATAGCAGCAACTGCACCCCAACTCTCCCTCCCCGCACCCATCCTCTTTACCCTCGAAACAACCCCACTCACCCTAAACATCGAGCTCAAAGTCAGCGTAATCACCCAAAGCGTCAACGTCGAAGAATCCGCCGCTAACGCCGTCGCCGCAGACACCCGTAACAACCCTGCAC
>JBKJUN010000103.1:0-3843 GCA_046590555.1 Bryobacter sp.
CGTAACAAAAATGCTGCCGCCAGGATCGCGATCACTACGCACCACCACGCCGTCAAAGCCGATTGCCCCATCTTGAAAAGCGTGAAGGCGCTTAGGGCTGAACCGCCAACGATCACATAGCGCACGGCATTCTTGATGCGGGGATCGTCTACACGATTGCCAAGAAGTCGCAACAGCAGCAGGATCAACAACGCCGGCGTAGCCATAGCAAGCATTCCAACGGCAGCGCCCCAATAGCCTGCGACAAAGTACCCGATGCAGACCACATAGACACCCATCGGCCCTGGCGTCGAACGGCCAATCATCACTGCAGCATTCAACTGGCCATCGTCAATCCAGTGGCGCTGTTCCACCAACTCGTATCGAATCACCGGAAGACTCGAGAGGCCAGAGAAGGAGCTGAGCATCGATTGAAGGAGTGTCCAATAGAGCAGGAACAGTTTGGCAATCATGCTTTGAACCCATGAAGGAAAAAGCCAGCAACACCAAGCCCAATAAAGATCGGAAAGGGGCTGAAGCCGAAGAACGAAAGTACCAGCACAACGCCGAAAACAACGAGGGTACTCGGGACCTCTTCAGACTTGAGATAGGGTTGGAGCATTCGCCAAATGCTTGCTCCGATCAAACCGCAGACAGCTGCTGCAGCGCCGACCAGGAATCGACGGGCAATGTCATTCTCATAGAGTTGGACGTAAACAGCAGCCAACAAAGCAGCGACGACACTGCCGGGTATCGCGCTGAGGGCAAGCGCCAGAAGCGCACCGGGCCAACGATAGAAGTCCCAACCAATACCGGCAACAAGGGCAAGAATACTGGTGCCTGGAGTGATCCGGGCAATACCGTAAATTGTGCGGAAGCGATCAAGCGAGATCCACCTGCTCGAATCTACGAGGTCGCGCTCAAGTGCCACGACAGTGACGCTGCCACCTCCAACAGTGAAGGCAGCATGTTTGAGGATGAGGCGGCAGAGTTCTCCGAGACCTGGCCGCCCCGTCATTAGGACTTCTTGGTTTCTTTGACCAGCATCTCCACCAGATTGCGGAGGTTTGCTTCTTCCATGTTGAAGAAGGCATCCCCGCCAGGGTAGCGGCCGCGCACCTTACCGGTGCGGTCGAAGACCATCAACGCGGGGACATAGAGCTGTTCTGGCTTGAGGTCAAGGAACTTGCAAATGTCGTCGATCGAAGCCCAGCCAAGCGGGAAGCTGATCTTGTAGTTCTTGGCGAACTCAAGCACCAGCGGCTCAGGGTTCTGGTCGACCGCAACGGCTACAGCGTGGAAACCCTTGGCGGAAAACTCCTTCATCACCTTCTCCATGATGGGGAGGGACTTCTGACAATGAGGGCAGGTGGTCTTGAAGATCGTGACAGCACACGGGCCGCCTGCCATCTGGCTGGTCTTCATCGACTTGCCGCCAGGAAGGCTAACGGTCAAGGATGGGGCAGCGGGTTTCTTTGTGGTTTGTGCGGCGAGAGCCGTTGCGCTAAAAATGAGTCCTCTACGGGTCATGACTATTCGCTCGCTTTCTTGGCGGCTGCGGACTTCTTGGCAGGTACGGCGGCACCACCCGGCTTTTTCAAGGTGTCTTCAATGAGCTTGCGGAAGTTCTTCTCACGCTCTGCCAGATCCTTGCCGAAAATCAAATCGCCGCCCATGTTCTGGGAAATGATCTGACCCTTGCGGTCGATCATAACGATGGTTGGCATGTAGAGCTGCAGCATTGTAGGATGCTGCAGGTAGCCGTAGGCAGAATCTCTGGCACCATAACCAATGGGGAAGGTTGCGCCTTGTTCGCGGATGAAGTCAGGAGTCAACATCTTCGCCATGTCGTTGATACAGACACCCAGCGGCTGGAAGCCTTGAGCGCCATATTCCTTGTAGAGCTTCTCGATCACTTTAACGGTGTCCTTGCAATGCGGACAGGTAGTCAGATAGAAGCCAAGCATGATGACTTTGCCCTTGTACTGGCTCAGGAGGACCTGCTTGCCACCAGGAGCTTCAAATCCATACTCAGGGGACTGGCGTGGGATTGTGGCCCCAGACATCAGCCCGACACTCAACAAAGAAAGGACCAGAATTTTGGCCATGGATACTCGCATCTCGATCACCTCAAACATACTTTCTAGTGTACTGGAAGCCCCTCTTCGGCGAAGACAGCACGGCCTTCGCGGCGGAGGTGAAAGCCACCACGGTCACCCAAACCTTCGAGGTTCTGGGCACCGCGCTGCTTGACTTCAAATGTCTTCCATTTGGACGCGAGCAAAGAACCATAGACTTCAAGCCATTGCTGGGCCGATTCTTCGTCTTTCCAGATCGACGCATGGGAGAGCAAAAAGTCGCGGCTCTTTCGATTTTCATAAAGCTGATAGCCGCCGCCGCGAAAGTTCTCAACCAGACCATCTGCCTTCTTGCCAAAGGTCCGAAGAAGGATGCTCATATCGATTTCTCCCAGGGTCCCTTCGGCTCGGGAGCGCCAACGCGTGCCCTTGGGAGGTGACGCGACGGAGACCCTTTCAGGCATAACACCAGCAAAGTACTGTTCAGGATGCATTACCTGAGCACTTGATGCGGGCGGTTTTTCAAAGACGCGCTTCATGCAGTCGAGATCCTTTTCGCAAACAGCAGCCTGAAACTTGAATCCATAAGAGTAAGGAAAGAGGAGGCTCTCTTTCAGGTAAAGGGGAACCCGTTTCATTACTGGAAAACTATCGTCTCCGCCTTCGTTGGCCTGACTGAGTCGCTTCACAAGCGCTGGAGAACCTCTCAGGCTTTGCCCCGATTCCCGCGCGGCGTGCTCACCCATCAGCCACATCGCCTGACCTTCCATCACAGCCATGCGGGCCAGAGCTGCATCATCGTCGCCTTTGGCCGCCTTGAGAAACTTGCTCAAACCATAGCGCTGGTCGGCAAGGGCATGGCCCAGTTCATGAATTAACAACTCAGGACCAAGGCCTTCCTGAACATGATCGAGTACATAGAGCTTCTTGGCCTTGAAGTCGTAGAAGGCAGCTGCCTGCTCCTGAAGCAAATCGAGTGTCGTTTGCTTCAACTTGAAATCTGGTGGAGCAAATCCGAACATCTTTAGAACAAGCTCTTCGGTGTCTACCTTGCCGGAGTTCACCTCGGTCTTCATTTTGCCTTTGAGGTAGCGTTCGAGCTCGGCTGAACTCATCATTGCCGCTGGAACTTTGCGCTGCACAGAAAAGCCTGTCAACTCTGAGGCTTCCTTCAAGTAGAGGTTCACCTTCAGAAGCAAAGCAGAGTCAGCTCCAAAGCAAGGAGTGAGAACCAGTGCGAGCGCACCGTACCTGCGCAATCCGCGACCCAACCATGCAGCGGATACAAGGCAAAGCAGGCCAGCACTTATCGCTGCCGTGCGAACCCCCGTCGCACGTGATAATGCTCCGAAAAAAGTTGCTCCGATCGGGGCCATGCCAACAACAGCGGTTCCGAATAGCGACACCACACGACCTCGCAGGTGCTCTGGAGCAGCGGTCTGCAAAGTTGAATTGGTTGCCGCGTTTTGTCGCATCAAGGATCCTCCAGCGATTGCCATCAATAGCAGCGAGAGCCAATAGTTGGGGCTCGCTCCGTAGGCCATGAGCGCCATCCCAAGGCCAAGCCCACTCACTATACTGACGCGCGGCATGCTCGTTGCGTCTCTCGAAGATGCGAGCAAATATGTTCCGAGCACTGCTCCGAAACCCATGGAAGCAGTTAGACAACCAAGCCCCCAGGCCCCGCGGCCGAAGATGTCTTCAGCGAAGAATGGGTTTAGAACAAACACTCCGCTGAATCCGATGTTCATGAATCCGCATAGGAGTAGCAGACGCCAGGCTACAG
>JBKJUN010001063.1:0-1096 GCA_046590555.1 Bryobacter sp.
AAAATACCGCTTCACCGGCGTTGGCAAGCCCATCACTTCCCGCGAATCATAATGCGACGGCTCAGCCTTCATCTGTCCAGCGAGAATCGCAGTCCGCAATTGACGCGTCCCACCCTGCCACCGGCTCCGCCCATACAAAAGCACCAACACCAGGCTCACTGCAATCAGCCCAAACACCAAGGCAATCTTCATGCCCCCAGTATCGCCAACTAAACTTTCTTGCGCCGTTCAATCTCTGCTTCTACTGCTGCACGATGTGTAGCCCAATCCCTACCAATGTCCCCTTCGATCCGGGTCACCAATCTACCGGAACCAGATCCTGTAACCACTTCAAACCCTGCTGCCACAGTTACTACTTCCATCTTTACCTCGTCGGCCACCGGCGCAGCCGCTGCTACCACGACAGGCGCAACAAAAGTCACCGTCACAGACTCCCGTTCTACCGGTGCGGTGGCCCCAGCGTCCACCACCGGCATTCTCACGGCAGGATCGCCAACCAGCGAGTAATTCCGGGCATCGTAGTTCTCAGTCCAATTGTTGACAAACTCCTCCGTCGGGTCTGCCTTCAATTTCTCTTGCACCTTCAGCAGCGAGATCATCTCCAGCAATTCGCTGCTCAACTCTGCATACTTGCTGTTGAATTCTTCCATCGCATAACCCACCGGGTAGCCATCCAGCAGCTTCTTCACAGAACTCTCAAACGTCGATGTCTGAGTCGATGCCTTACCATTCAAAAACGAACAAGACCAGGCCCGCTCCACATGTCCAATCACTGCCAGCGCGCCTCCCTTCGGATGCGAGAGCATCGCCTTCGGCAACGCAGCAACAAAGGCCTTTGGCGCAATCTGCCCAGCCGCACTCTTACCATCAATCTGTCGAAATTCATTGAATTTCGGCGTCCCCGCTCCGTAGCAGGCAAACATCATCGCGATCGTCCCGCCCAACCTTGCATCGCTCGACAAATCTTCGCCTGCAAAGAAAAACGGTCGCGCATCTCCCTTAAACCCGTTAGCCGGATAGTCCTGGCAAACCAACGCCCCCTGGTATGGCATCTGCCGGGCCGAACCATTGGTTCCACCCATCCCGTGACTGGCGG
>JBKJUN010000045.1:0-12934 GCA_046590555.1 Bryobacter sp.
GGTGAAATCGACCATCACAATGCCGTTCAAGCGGGAGACGTAACGGTTGCCTTCGACCTTGATCGTGTATTCGTTCCAGTCGCTCTTGCGGACGTTCAGCTCGTTCTCGGGTGCAGGCCAGACGATCCAGCCGCGACCGTCGCCGTAGATTCCGCCAGTGTGTTGTCCGATGCGACAATCGTCTTCAAATTGAAGACCACGGGTGATGTCAGGAGTGCCAGGCTTGAACGCGGTATGAAAGAAGACGCCGGAATTGCCACTGCCTGCGCACTTGAACTTGATGGAGAGATGGAAGTCCTTATAGTCTTTGTCGGTCTGAAGATAGCCATAGGCTTTGCTGACGGCTTCACCCTTGATCTCGCCTTCTTCAACAGTCCACTTCTCTTTGCCAACCTCAACCCATCCGGTGAGGTCTTTGCCATTAAAAAGCTGAACCCAGTCTTCGCCAGCCAGTTTGGCGGGCTTGACGTTTTGGGCAGCCAGGGTCGAAAGGAAGAGGGAGCTAAGAAGCAGGATACGCATCGAACCTATTTTAAGCCCATTGCCTGCTGAAGTGTAGCGGCAATCGCGTTGGCGTGATATTCAACCTTGGCTTCATCATTGCCTTCAACCATGACGCGTGCCAATGGTTCGGTGCCCGAGAAGCGGACGAGAACCCGGCCGTTTGAACCAAAATCCCTTTCGCAATCGGCGATCACAGACTGAACGGCGTGCAGTTCTTCCAGCGGGCGGCGCGCGCCGATGCGGACATTGACGAGCAGTTGCGGGAAGACGTCAAAACCGTGGGTGAGTTCGTCGAGACTCTTGCCGGAAGTGACCATGGCTTCGAGCACACGAAGGGCTGTGAGCATACCGTCGCCGGTGGTTGCGAATTCTGGAAAGATGACGTGGCCGGATTGTTCGCCGCCGAGATTGGAACCTGAGCGAATCATTTCTTCAAGGACATACTTGTCACCGACATTCGTGCGTGCCAGCGTGATGCCTTCTTTGCGAAGTGCAACTTCGAGGCCAAGATTTGACATGACGGTTGCGACGACAAGGTTGCCTCGAAGGTGGCCGGATGCCTTGAATAAGCGAGCGCAGATCAGCAGAACAAGATCGCCATCAATGCGAGAGCCGCTCGCCGATTTGAACATCGCCCGGTCAGCGTCGCCATCGAAAGCAACACCGATATCGGCCTTGTGCTCAAGCACTGCCGCCCGGACATGATCGGTGTGAAGTGCTCCAACCCCGGCATTGATGTTGCGGCCATCAGGGGAATTCGCAATCGTGATGACTTCTGCGCCGAGTTGGGTAAAGAGACGGGGCGCCAAGATTGAGGCGGCACCGTTGGCGCAGTCAAGAACCACACGTAGGCCCTTCAATGAGTGAGGAAATGTGGAGCGCAAGAAATCCAGATAGTGGTCAGCCAGCTCTTCATGCAGGGGCAGAGAGCAATCGGGAACGATTGCGTTCTCGCGGATCTGCAGAATCTGCTCTTCGAGGATCAGTTCTTGAGCGTCGGGGAGTTTAAAGCCGGAGTGATCAAATACCTTGAGGCCATTATCTTCATATGGATTGTGGGAGGCAGAGATCATTACGCCAGCAACATAGGGGCCATGCTTGGTGTTGTATGCGACTCCAGGAGTGGTGAGAAGGCCGGCAAAGTGAGGCTCCACTCCAGCCGAGACCAGGCCTGCGGCGACGGCTTCAGCGAGCCAGGGGCCGGATTCACGTGTGTCCATCCCGAGGAGGACTTTAGGGGCTGTGGACTGGCCTTTGGCCCAAGCCCCAAGTGCAGCACCAAGAGCAAATGCCGTGGGCTTGTCGAGAGGTGGATCACCGGCCTTGCCTCGAATCCCATCAGTGCCAAATAATTGTCTTGCCATATACCCTTCTAGGGTAGCTGGGCTGTCTGTAACTTTACGGTTACAAGGGCAGAACCGACGATGGAAAGTTCTGGATCTGTCAGAAGTACATTAACCCGTATGGGAGCGCCAGCCGCCACATCTTTGAGATTGATCGGCTCGGTGGCAATGGACGTTGCAAGCGCAACACGAGATTCGGGGCCAACTACCTTGATTTGGGCCGGAGAAATCTCTGTTGAGACGATTTTCAGGTTTGAAGGCAGGTCTTCCTCAAACGCGAGAGTGACAAGAATCTCTTTGTAGACGCGGCGCTCGAGTTTCACACGAAGTTGAGAAGGTATGGCGCGCACCAGAATGACAGTTGGCGGGAGATTGATCAGGTTGTCCTGAATCGTAAATGTGCGGGCTGAGGGCTGCACCATAGTGCCGAGGTCGAGCAAGATATTGGTTCGATCCGGAGACACTTCGTTGAGTCTGCCACGCGGGCCCCGGACCTGGAGTTGGATGCGAGTCGGTGCATCGGGGGACAGATCCAGAGCGCTCGACAGGTTACGGTACTCCACCGGAACTATCACCGTCTCGATTAATTCTGGCTCATCGACAAGCGCCACCCAGAGGAGAAAGGCGATGAGGATGCTGAAGATCTTGGCCGGGATGTTGTCTGTAAACAGCCTCATGAACGGCGAATCTCCATTGGGGAGTTGTCGCTTAGGGGAGGAGTCAGCGGCTGGCTCAAATGCTTAGTGATCTGCTCTTCGAGATACTCGATCGAGACACCATGCTGGATTTCACCATAGACGCAGAGAGAGATCTTTCCGGTTTCTTCCGATACGACGATGGCAAGCGAGTCGGTCTCTTCAGAGATGCCAATAGCAGCACGGTGCCTTGTACCGAGCTGCCCCAGACGAGCAGGATTCATCGAAAGAGGCAGGAAGCAGGCTGCGGCGGCGATGCGGTCACCCTGCACAATCACGGCACCGTCATGAAGGGCGCCACCCTGATAGAAGATGCTGAGCAAGAGGTCACGAGAGAGGCGAGCGTCGAGATTTACGCCGGTCTCGATGAAGGTCTTGAGGCCTGTGTCGCGCTCTACTACAATCAATGCTCCGATTTTATGTTGAGCGAGGTAAGCCACGGCCATGAGAATCTCTTCTGCTGTCTCGCGACGCTGAAGTCTGCCGCCAAAGGTTAAGATTCGGGCGCGGCCGATGCGGGCAAGGACGCGTCGAAACTCTGACTGAAACATCACGATGATGCCGAAGGCTGTGTAAGGGGCGAGGGTAGCGAGCAGCGTACGCAGCAGTTCGAGATGGAACCAGACACTGCCCAGATAGGCGCAGGTCAGGATGAACATGCCGCTGACGATTTGGGCAGCACGGCGGCCTCGAATATTGATGATGAAGATGTAAATGAAAACAGAGACAACCAGAATGTCGAAGATCGCCATGGGCGTGAGCTTGGCGATGACGGCAGATAACTGGTCGATGAATCTCTGCATCAGGCGCTCATGGGGAAGCGGAAGCGCAAGTCTTCAATCTTGCCGCCAATCACTTCGATTTTCTTGAGGTCAGCGGCGCCAAGGCCAGCTTGTTCTGCCAGGAGCAACATGTTGTCGCACTTGTGGAAGGGTGGTGTGCCCTTGGAGGCGCGAGGATCATAACCCATCAGCGCGGTGCCTACTGTGTCAGTCGTGACCGGGTTTGTACCAAGCACCAATAGGCCGGGCATCACGTGGGCTGTACCGCCGAAGGTGCCTTTGGGCTTGATCCACGGGCCTTCGCCACCGGTCATGGTCTCGATGCCGTCAATGAAGGAGATGTCTATAGGGCGGGCGGACGCAACCTCGACCGAGATGCGGGGCATGCGATAGAAAGCATCGCGCGGGGAACTTGGATCGAGCTCTGGAAGTGCAATCTTCGAAGGCTGTCGCTTGCCAACATGGCAGATCTGGTCTCGACCCGAGGTTGGGCTTTCGTTTGGATCGTCAACTCCAGAATCGTTGCCATAGATCGAGGCCGGTGTGCAACCGAACATGTTCTTCATCGCGAGTGTCACGCCACAGACATCATGATTTTTGAGCTTGGCCATCGACATCATCACATCTGTTTCGGCATAAACGTTATTGAATTCGAAGGCCGGGAAAATCCAGCCCCCGTGAGGGACCTTCATGCGGGTGTACTTTTTGGCGAAGCCGCCGAGCCCGTTGGTATTGAGGAACTCGACCTGTTTGGCGGCGGTAGAGAGCTGGCGGACATTCCAGCCGGAGTCGAGCATGTACTCGGCAAGCGGACCTGCCGTACCCCAGGCGGACTCGACAAAGCGGATGCGCCTGGCTCCGGCGCGATCAAGCACGGTCGTCATGGCCAGGACGTGTTTGGGATGCGTGTAGTGTGTGAGGCCGAGTGCTTTGCCTTGCAAGCGGAGGCCGGGTGAGCCCGTGAGATTTAGCTTAATCGTGACTGTCTTGTTGGCCACCAGCTTTTTGACACCGCCGAGGTCATCGAACATGCGGGTGAATATCTCATAGAAGTCTTCGTTGTAGGTATCGCATTTGCGGATGGAAACAGGAGCGGTGGGAAGCTTCTTCTGTTGCGCAACAAGCGGGAAGGCACCGAGGGCGATCAGGTCACGGCGAGTCATCCCACTATTGTAAGTTGAGTTTGGGTTCTGTCTACTTTTCGGCAATCAGGATGGCAGTCGATTCAAGGATGTCGATGTCGACTCCGGTGCCATCTTCGGTCTCATAGGGGACAAGCGCTTTTAAGGCGCGCTCGGGCCAGTGGATCGTGATCTTTGAGTATTTGCCTAGCAGATGCGCAGCAACGCTATCGACTGGAAAGTCCGAGTAGTTCACCAGATAAACTACAACACGTGAACCATCGGCAGGCCCCAGCATGTTGGATAGCATGCTGGATACGTTGAAGAGACGGACACCCAGGTTGCGTCGCCCCATCATCGCGTTGACTTCCTTCCAGATCTGGTCGAGCTTTTTGACTTCCTCGGCATCGGTGACAATCTGGTCTGGACGAGGGATGGGCATGCGCCAGCCAGGAGGTGCAGTCAGCACAGTACCGCCAGAGCGGGTGAAGTCTTTGAGCACTTGCTGCTGCTTTGGGTCAAGCGACTGCGGGTCTACATTTACGGCCATCTTTACCTGATCGAAGGCCTTGGCCTCAACTGACTTGAAAGGAACCGGACGAACTGGCGTGTGCTTGACCGTGATCATGTCGAGTACTGAGCCCGAAAGCAGTGCGCCGTTCTGGGCGTCTTCAACCACAGCAAGTTGCCCAAAGGCGGGTAAGGACTGGAGTTTCCTGTTTTGTTCAAAAAAGAGGAGTACCTGATTGATTTGCTTGAGGTCTTTTTGGGCTTTGGGTTCGCTAACCAGGAGCTTGGCAAAGAAGCTTGGCTCGAAGCTAACGATCCAGCGGGCTCCGACCATCGCAGAGTCTGAAATCATCTGGAGGTAGCGCGATAGGTTGACCACCGAATCGCGAGGGGGCGCGGCGCTGAGCCAAAAGGCACGATCCGTCGAGGCGCGGACAAAGCGCAGAAAACCGGCATTGGTGTCGATCCAGGGAGCACCGGAGGGGGCAGCGTGCGCGGCACCATCTTCATGAGGATTGATGCCGGCCCATACTCCCTGGAATGTTCCGATGATGGACGGAGCATTGGGGTCGAGGGGGATTCGCCCGCGCAGACCGAGTTCGACATAAAGCTTGGCTGATTCGGTCAGTCTGCTTCGAACCGCACCTGCTTCGGCCTCCGGGAAATTACCTTCTAGAACAGCGCCGTCAAGCCCGAGGTCGAGTGCGCGCTTCACCCTCGGCAGGGCAGGGGTGCCCGGTCGTAGCAGGGCAAGCACCGTAATGTTTTTGGCATGAGCCGCAGCAAGGAAGGTGTTGGACCAGTTAACCTCTGGAATCAGCAGGCAGTTGATCGGGGACTCGTTGAGGATAGCGAGTGAGGCCGGGTTATCGCTAGGCCATCGGGCTGGCACCAAATCGGCCGGCGGCGTCGCGGCATCGAGCGCTATGGCCAGAAAAAGAAAGATTGCTGGGTGCATGAATTACTTCAACTCCTTCGGCGAGTATCGCGTAATCGCAGAAACGAATTTTTGGCCTGTAGCTGTGGCTTTTGCCTTGCGCTCACGTACGATCTCAACAGTGGTGAGCGGGCGCTTGTACATGGCCTTGTTGGAATCAAGGTCAGCGCGAAGCGTGGCTCCCTGCAGGGCGACACCTGCGAAAAGGCCGCGTGCGCGCGAGTAGGAAAGAATCTCAGCTCGCATGGCGGCGTCCGTTTCTGCCGTCGAAGTTCGACCCACGGGCCCGGCAGCGGCCTGGACTGTACCGCCGAGGGTGAACTTGCTTTGCATGAGCGAGTCTGCACCTCGACTATTCATTATCAGCATGACGAGATCGGTTTCGGTACCGCCGATCTGGAATCCCACGCTTCCGCTTTCGACTCGAATCGTTGCTGGAGCGCTCCAGCCCGCTTTGCCTGCCTGGCGACAGCTCAGGTAGCCTTTGCCGTAGCTGGCCCCGACAATAAAGGCACCTTTTTTGAAGCCGGGAACTACGGCAATGCAGTGGGCTTTGTCGAGTAGTTCTTTAGGTATGGCTTTATCGGGTGTGGTCATAACCTCGTTGAGAACAGCCGTGGCTTCGTTAAGCCGCTCTGCGTTTTTATTGGCAGCTACGGCGAAGGTGCACGCGAAGAAGAAGATTATCGAAGTTCTCATGACTTCGATTGTAATGGGGTGATAGCTGTAATGGGGTCTTAGCCGAGGTAATCAAAGAGGGTTTGACGTGGGCGTTGGCCACGGATCTGAAATGCGGCCTGCAATTGAAACTGCGATTGTTGAGATTCAATGATGGCAGCAGTGAGATCGGAGTCTTCGAGCCGGTTCAACTGGCTGGAGAGGCGCAGGGAAGTAGACTGGGCAGCGGAGGTAGCTTCAGCCACACGACGCTGGGTTGCACCGTAAAAGCTCAATTCTCCAGAGATATGTTTGGCGCTGGTTTCTATTGCCTGAAGTGCGATTCGGAGACCATCATCGTCTTTCGCCGTGAGTGCGTCTTTGAGCGATTTGAGAGCGGCAAATGCACTTTTTGAGATGCCGTTTGAATCGACTCCGGCGCTGTCGAAAATGACATCGCCAGACTTTGCCACGTTAAATGGATTGCCACCTGGATAAAGACTCTGCCGGGTTGCAGCACTGCCGGCATAGGAGGTGACAGCTTCAAGGCCCGGATCGTAGTCGAAGGGTTGATTGGCATCGCTGTTGCCGGCAAAGATGTAACGGCCTTCGATGGCGAGATTCGAGACATTTAGCAATTGCTGAGTAAGGTCACCGGCTTCGAGCGAAAGGGCAGTCCAGGTGGATTCCACATTGAAGCCGTTTTTGCCTTGAGCGGCCAGGGTACGAGCTCGTTCAAGAACTTTGATTGCTTGCTGCAGTCCATTCTCGCCGGCATCCACTTCGGCTTTGGTGCGACCGAGATTATTGGTGAGTTGCTCGTTGGCTTCGATTTCGGCTCGAGTGGTGAGCAGGGCGCTGACGCCATCAGGTTCGTCTGAAGCAGTGAAGATGCGTTTGCCGCTGGAGACCTCCAACTGAGCGCGATCGCCTCGTGCCTGGATTTTTTGGATATTGCGGAGGAAAGTGGCCTCTGAGGCGGATAGTGAGTTGATCATGGAGTGAATGGTTCTTTCGATCAGCGAAGCGCGTTAATGATCGTATCGGTCATCTCGTTGATGGTCTTGAAGAGCTGAGCTGTGGCCTGATATGCACGCTGGTATTGGATCAACTGGCCTGCTTCTTCATCGAGCGAAACATCCTGAAGATCGGCCCGGAGTTCCTTGGCCTGGGTGAGAAGGTCAGTCTGGACGCCAGCGGAAGCTTTGGCTCCAGCCAGATCCCGCCCTACGCGACCGGCCGCAATTCCATAGAACTGATTAAAAGTCTGGTTGTTCACGGCGGGTTCTTTGGCGAGACTGGTGATTGTAATGGCATTGGAGTTGCCACCGGCCTGCCCCGGGGCGGACAGGGCCAGTTGCTCCGGGCTAATGGCATTCACGGTAATAGTGAAGGCGGAACCCAAGGTTGAATCGTAAGCGAAAAGATCCTGTAAAGGTGGATTTCCGTTTTGATCTACACCTTGAGAAAGAGTGGCATTGACGGTATCGGCAAACGAGCGAGCCAGAGTGTTGAGGTCATCCAGATAGGCCGGGATCTTGTTGTTGTAAACATCCACCAGGCCGACCAATTTCCCGCTACTGAGATCACTGGTGATTTCTATGCCATCGGAATCGAGGATACGGGCTTTATCGCTGAGAATGTCGGTAGAGATTGGGTACTGCCTGTCGCCAATTACCAGCAGCGATTGCCCACCGAGATAGATACTGACTCCGGCATCGGGTGCCTGAATCGCTGTGAAATCGACGTATTCAGCCAATTCTTCAAGTGCAGCGTAAAGCTTGGCGTCACTGCCGGGATCAGAAGCGGCAGCCGAATCTCCGCGCCTGGTGGCATTGAGATCGCGGATTCGCCCGGCAATTTCATTGACTCTCGAAACGCTAGACTGCACAGAAACCTGCGTATTGCCGCGCTCATCCAGCAGCTGCTTGGAGGTGCGCCGAAAATTAAAGGCCAAGTCTGAGGCACGGTCAAGAGCTACCTGGCGACTAGCGGAATCGTTCGGCGAAACCGTGAGCTGCGAAAAGGCACCGAAGAATTTGTTAATGGCCCCGGGAACGCCAGCACCTTCGGTGACCGGGAATAGTGGTTCAAGCGAAGTGAGACTGCTTTTGAGTTGCTCCTCGAGCCCAGCCTGAGAGGTTCGGCGTTGGACATTACGCTCAGAGAAAGCGTCGCGATAGTTGTACAGACCACGAGCAGAAACGCCACCGATGATATTGCGTTCGGGCTCGAATCGATTGGCCTCAAAAATTTGCCGCTGCTTGGCGTAGCCAGGCGTATTGGCATTCACAACATTATTCTGTGTGGTAGAAAGACCTTTTTCGAAGGCCCGCATGGCACCTCCGGCGGCCAGAAGCGAACCAAAGAGGTTTCCCATTCGGGTTAGCCCTCCACCAGTAGTCTGGGGGAAGAATTAGACAATGGCTGCGCCCAATCGCCTTCAGGCGAGTAGGAAGCTGCATCCCAGGTGCCGTTCTTGATCGATTCCGCAGCCAGCCCGCTGTAAAAGCTTGAGGCTTGCCGATACAGGGCCTGGACAGAATTTGAAAGAGCCTGAATTTCGCGTAGAGAATCAGGGGAGGGTGCAGTCAGGGCTGCATTGCGCGCCAGCAGGGCTACATTGAGCGCCAGCAGGTCTACAGTAATTTGTTCGAGCGCGGGCCCCGTGGACGTAAGAGAAAGCGAAGAAGGTGCGTGTAACAAAAGTTGTCGGATATCGGTGAGGCCAGCCTTGAGGTTCTGGGCAAGTTCAGTAGGACTGAGGCTGTGATCCTGCATGGGGACTACTCCGATTTGAGAAGTGCGTCGGCGACAATTCCGCTTGCCACCTCGCCCGGATTGACCTGATATTCGCCTGATGCAACCTGAAGGCGAAGGCCATCGAGATAGGCTTCCCGCTCGGGGCTACCAGACTGTAACTCATTGATTTTACTGGACAATCCAGAGAGCTGTACCTCGTCGCCGCGATCGGCCGCCCGGCTAGAAGCAACGCTCGAACTGTTAATTTTGACGGGATCAAGTTGTGCGGTTTTACCCGTTGCCCCGGTGCTGGCCGAGCCGCTGGTTGATGTCGGATTGAGGTTAGCCGTGTTTAGTTTAGGATCGATTGCAGCCATGGTTTTAGTCTCGTCAAATATACAGATCGGACGGGCAAGTTAAAGTATGAGATAAATTGCGGTCAATTTTTCTTTTTATCAAATCGAACTAAACTTTTGGGGCTGAACTCTCGTAAATTGAAATGGGAGCCTATTTCATTAACACCATGACTCTACGAAGCACTTGCGCTTTCATTCTCAGCCTGGGGGCCGCGTTTGCTGCGCCCAAGCCGACCTTTTACAAAGATGTACAACCGATTCTCGAGCGCAATTGCGTGGGATGCCACCGTCCGGGCGAAGCCGCCCCAATGAGTCTTCTGAGTTACAAGGAAGCGCGCCCTTTTGCCGCCGCGATCAAGTCAAGTGTTTCCCAGCGCCGGATGCCACCCTGGAATGCCGACCCGCATGTAGGTCAGTTTCTCAATGATCGCTCGCTCGGTGAAGCCGATATCAAGACGCTGGTCGACTGGGCCGCGACCGGAGCAAGCGAAGGCAACGTGAAGGATGCTCAGCCGGTGAAGCGCGATTTCGCCGAAGGCTGGACCATTGGCAAGCCTGACGTCGTAATCGAAATGCCGGAGGCATTCAAGGTTCCTGCAAGCGGCACGATTGACTATCACTACATCGTCCTCCCAACCAACTTCAAGCAGGATATGTGGGTCAAAGCAGCCGAATCCCGTCCTCTAAGCCGGGCCGTCAATCACCACATCATTGCCTTTGTGCGTGAGCCGGGCAACAAATGGTTCAAAGATGCCAAGCTAGGCGAACTCTTCATCCCGACCAAAGGAAGTGGCGAAGGCTTTGGCGAATTCCTGACCGGATATGCCCCTGGCACGGTGCCGGATCAATTGCGGCCTGGGCAGGCAAAGTTGATCAAGGCAGGCAGCGACATTGTGTTGCAATTGCACTGGACGGCCAACGGCAAAGAAACTCTAGACAAGGCGAAGCTGGGAATCATTTTTGCCAAGGAGAAGCCAACCGAGCGCATACTGACCCTTCAGGCAGTCAACAGCAAGTTTGAGATCCCGGCTGGGGCGGATAACCATCGCGTTGATGCCAAGACGACTTTGCACGAAGACACTGTGCTCGAAGATCTGGTGCCGCACATGCACGTGCGCGGTAAGGCATTTGCCATGCAGGTGAAGCTGCCTACCGGCGAGGTAAAGGAACTCCTGAGCGTTCCTCATTACGATTTCAACTGGCAGTTGACCTATCGTCTCAAGGAACCTATCAAGCTACCGAAGGGTTCTCAGGTGCTGGCCACTGGCTGGTTTGATAATTCGCCCAACAACAAGTTCAACCCGGACGCAACCAAAGCTGTCAAATGGGGCGATCAGAGCTGGGAAGAAATGATGATCGGCTTCTTTAATGTCAGCGTTCCGGTGGATACGAATATCATGGACGTGATGCGACCCAGGAAAAAGGCGGCGCCGATGCCTTCCAGCGCCGGTGGCCTTGAATAAGTCAGTTCGGAATCTCGTGTTTTTCATGGCCGCAGCAGGGTCGCTTGACCTTGCTTGCGGCCATGATGTTATTACGACCAAGCTCACCTGGTCGAAAGAAGTCTCACGCGTGGTCTTCAAACGCTGTGTGGGTTGTCATCACCCCGAGGGCAAGGCATTCTCATTCCTGAAATATGAAGAGGCCCGACCCTGGGCCAAGGCGATTCAGGAAGAGGTATTACGACGCAGGATGCCTCCCTGGAATGCCGTCAAAGGATTTGGGGAATTCAAGCATGATCTCGGCTTAAGCGAGGAAGAGATTCACCTGTTGGCGGATTGGGTGGAGGGTGGTGCGCCTGAAGGGGATGCCAATCTGCTGCCAGTTGCGCCAAAGCCTGGCGGCCCGGTCGCAGGTAGAGTGGTAGGCTTGCGGGTGCCTGTTGGTCAGGGCCTGAGCTTGAAGCAGGGGATGAATTTATTAGGAGTTGAGATGGGGGCGATGCGCGAGGGGCTAAGTTTCAAGTTGGTGGCCGAGGGAATAGACGGTACCCGGATTCCAATCGTTTGGATCGAAGGCTACTCTTCCAAGGCGGCAAAAGTCTATGAATTCGCCGAACCATTGCGCTTGCCGGCGGGCACGCAAGTGCGAGCCTATCCGTCTGAAGGAGTAGTGGTAAACCTGATCAGAGGTTCCGCACTGGGACGTTGAAGGGAATCGTGTTGACTTGGCCGGCGCTCTGAAATTGAGCCCAGACACGATAAACGCCGGGGCGCGGGAAGATCACGTTAAACTGCACCAGCTTGGCATCGGACGGAGGCTCTGCCAGCCCACCATCGACCAGAAACGGGTGGGTATGCATGAGGTCAATCAGATCAGGGCTTGCGACCAGCATGTGGCCCATCGCCCCTAGAAAAGGCTCAAAATTCATTCGCGGCTCGATGCGGTAATAAAGCAGAGTCTTCTCACCGGCAATCGGCTGCGTGGGGCCAAGGCGAAGCGAGACTTCGATATTCGCCCCCCGCTTTAGAAGACTTGTGTCGTCCTGCAGGCTGGCTGGCAAAAGAGTCCCCCCGGGAAGTAACAGGGTCTTGGCGATCAGTTGGGGGGTCGCATGGGCCGGGTAGAAGTCGGTCAGCAAGCGCCACATTCCTCCGGTCGGGAAGACCCAATCCATTTCAAAAACACCAGGGCCGGCAGGCTGAGGGTGCTCGTGGGCAAATTGCTGCAGGTCTTCTGAAATCAGGAAAAGGTGGAAGACCCGTTCGTGAACCAGTTCCAGCTCAGGAACCGGTTTACCTGTTTTGGGATGGAGTATGGCAAAGCGCAGGCGCACTTTGTCGCCGGGCTTCGGATTGCGTGGTGTCGTTGTGAGACGGACTGGGTATTCAATCGGGTCCGGCAGACCGGGAACCAGCTTCATCCCGCAACGCGGGCAGCGTCCGGGCTTGAACTGGCGGATATCGGGATCCATCGGGCACAGGAATTCAACCGGTTTTTCAGCCGACTCCTGGGCAAGAACGCTAAGTGAGGTCGCGAGGAATATGCGGCGTGAGGTCATGAGTTAAGTTGCCGGCTCAAAGGGCCAGATTTTCGTACAGTTAGCGCCGCCATCGACAGCAAGAACCTGTCCGGTGATGAAGGCCGCCCCGGGCGAGGCCAGAAAGACGGCAATCGGCCCGATCTCCTCCGGAATGCCTGTTCTCGGCATCGCTTGCGTGGCACGGAGCCAGGTCTTCATTTCTTCAGGTGCCCACATATTGCGGTTGAGGTCGGTGATGATGAAGCCGGGTGCGATGGAATTCACAGTGATGTTGTAGCGGCCCCATTCGGCGGCCAGATTACGG
>JBKJUN010000098.1:0-15108 GCA_046590555.1 Bryobacter sp.
GCCTGGACCGCCACCGCGTCCCGTGCAAAGGAGCATATATGGAGGCGAAGGAGCAAAAAAGCCATACCAGCAGGGAGATTTCAGTTGACAGAGGAAGCCGCCCCATGGAAGGCTGTCCCCCACCGTAACTCTCTGTGTGCCTCGAAGGCACACATTGCGATAACCTGTTGGTCTGTGAAGTATTTCGATTGGGATAACGCCAAAAATGCGTTGCTTCAGGCGGAGCGGGCGATCGGATTCGAGGACATGGTGTTCCATATCGAGAGGGGTGATCTGCTCGACATTCTTGAGCATCCAAACCCCGATCGCTACGAGGGTAAGCGGATTTTTGCCGTGCGCCATCAGGATTATGTTTATCTCGTGCCGTTCGTCGAGGATGAACAGGTAGTCTTTTTGAAAACGATCATTCCCAGCCGGAAGGCCACGAAGCAATATCTGAGTCAGGAGTCCGATTAGCATGAAACTTGAAATGAACGAGAAGCAAATGCAGGAGTCTGTGGAGCGCGGCGAATGGACATCCTCGGCGGGTAGCAAGCGCGAGATCAATCGTTACGCGCAGTATGCCAAAGCGACTTTTCGCAAGGACCGCCGGCTGAACATCCGCATCTCCAGCAAGGATCTGGAAGCGATCCAGAAGCGTGCATTGGTTGAGGGGTTGCCCTATCAGACGCTGATTGCGAGTCTGCTACACAAGTACGCGGCCGGCCGGCTGAAAAAGGGGTAGACGGACAGACCGCTATCTTGGTCTCAGGAATCAAATGACTGTTATTGACCAGAAATGACTGGCATTGACCAGTTGACTGACGAACAATTCGAATGTCAGGCGCTGGATTTGCTCAAACGCGAGTTCGGTCTGGACGGCTTGGCACGCTTTCTCCGCTTTAATCGCTCTGGCACCGGCAGACTACACTCGCGACCGCGACGAATGGCAAAAAGTTCTGACACTCGATCAGATTATTCAGTCCATCCATCCACAGCGGGAAAAGCGCCAGCCATAAGTTCTGTGAAAGTCCTCAGCTTAATGTTTCCCAGCGCCATCCGTCCATAATGCCTTAATGTTTTTAAGATCTTTTCTCAATTGCGGCCTCAGATGGCCGTCAGCCTCTCCGATCCAGATACTCCCAGATAATTTCACCGTCAATCGTCTCGCGGATTGGGTCCATGCCCGGAATTCCCAGCTCTTGCTAATGGCATCATTTGGCAAGCTGCCAGCCAGCCCAGGCCCTGCGCGTTTTATTGGCCTTCTTGATGTTTCCCCCAAGGCATTTGCAAACCAGACCCAATGAGCATCTCAATTCGAGCATTAGGACAATTCACAAGCTACGATGATGGCGATGAAGACATGGTAAGAAAGTTAGAGGCTGTCTACGAAGGTGGTGTTCTGAAACCTGTGGAAACGCTACGCCTCGACGAGTATCAGCTCGTCAACGTCATCTTTCTGGTAACTCTCGGCCATCATGTCGAAATTGTCGTGAAACCGAGAAAGCGCGGGCCAGCAGAACTCCGAGTCGCTTAGCCCATTTGCCCATCAGAACCTCTCCTTTGCAATGCGTTGCCGCTTTACACCCGTTCGCAGAGCCCCCAAATCATATGCTCTCAGCAATGATGAGCACCAGAGCATTGGCATTCCTCCTCGCCACCATCAGCACCAGGGCCCAAAGCCCCCGCAACATCGGTCCTGCCATCGGCACCCCCTTTCCCGACTTTACCTTGCAAGACCAGCGCGGAGTCACCCGTGAGCTCCGTTCGCTCATCGGCCCCAAAGGCGCGCTCATCCTTTTCTACCGCTCCGCCGACTGGTGTCCCAACTGCAAAATCCAACTCGTCGAGTTGGAAGAAAGTCGCCCTGTCCTCGAAAAGCAAGGCCTGCGCCTCGCCGCTATCAGCTACGACACCGTCGGCATCCTGGCCGACTTCTCCGCTCGCCGCAAGATCGGTTTCCCGCTCCTCGCCGACGTCGGCTCCGTCCTCATCAACCGTCTCGGCCTCCTCAACGAACTCCAGCCTAAAACAATCCTCAAGTACGGTGTGCCCCACCCAGGCACCTTCGTCCTCGACCGCAATGGCAAGGTTATTTCCAAGCACTTCGAGCAGGACCCCAAGGAACGCGAAACCGTCGGTGCCATCCTCTCCTCCGCTTTCAAAGTCAAGACAGGTCTGGTCGAAACCGTCAGCGAAACCAGGCACGTCAAGATAAAGGCCTCGGCCAGCAACGCCGTTGTCCGACCCTTCCAAATCATCCGACTTCGCCTCGACGCCCAGACCAAGGGTAAGATGCACGTCTACGCCCCTGCTGTCATCGGTTACAAGCCCATCTCCTGGGAGATCGATCCCTCTCCCGCCTTCACCACTCGCAAGCTCTCCTACCCGCCCGCCAAGCGTCTCCACCTCAAAGCCATCCAGGAGACTCTGGACGTCTACGAGGGTGCCTTTACCCTGCAGCGGGAGATCGCCTTGCGTGCGGCCTGGACCGCCGCCACGTCTCGTGCAGGAGCACTTATATGAAGGCGAATTGATGGCCTTGCCATGCAGACTCTGTCATGAAAGGCTACGCGTTAGACTATCGTGTCTCGTTTGCTGTAGCAGTGTGGAGCGGGTTGGAGCCTCGCCATCTTTGCGCAGAGCCGGAAGAATGAGCCGACGATGCGGTTGTTCAGACGATGAGGTTGTTCAACGGAGGGACGAGTGCGGGTGGGCTTTCTAAATGAGCTCATTAGTTGAGGGTTTGGGTGGGACTTTTCGCTACTGTTCAACGCTCAATAAGTTGCGGCACATGGTAGCTATTCAGAATTTCGAGTATGGCCTGGCGGTTACGCTTGAGTGCCGCTTCCACCTTTTGTTTGAGCCAGAAGTTGCCTCGCCGGAGGCCTAAGCTGATATCAAAGGTGAGGGGTAGGGCGGCGTCATGTGTGGAGCGGAGCGGCTGAATTTGTAATTCAACAGGGGCGATGGCCGCGAAGTATCCGGCCATTGGACCCCAAGCGATCGCTACATCAATTTCGCCGCTCGATACGGCTTGAATGATGCTTGCAGGCGGGTTGGACCGTTGATAGTCGCCTAGTACCCGGTAGCCTTGAATGGCCACGATCCCCCTACGGGCCAAGGCGTGAACCGGGGGTGTGTTAGCGTAATCGTCCCCGATGATTTGAACGCCAATGCGTAGTTTACGCAGTTGCGGTGCATCGAAAGAATCCAGGTGAAAGTTGCTGGCGGCTCTGGTGACAAACACATAAGTGGAGCGGTAGTAGGGCTGGGTGGTTTCGACCATTTCAACGCCGGTTGCAATGCCAATGATTAAATCGCAACGGCCTGCCAGGATAGTGTTTCGCAAATAGCCGCGGCGCTGAGGGTGCCAATCGTAATCGAGGACCCGGTTCATATCTTTCGCCAGCAAGGAGGCAATTTTATTTTCAAAGCCTTGTTCTTGACGGTTGGAGAAAGGCAGATTGTTGGGGTCAGCGCACACTCGGAGTGCGCTTAGCGCAAGAGCAGCGCCGACAAGCAAGTGAAGCAATGCGAAGATCCAGCCAAATTGGCGCAGCATAGACTCTCTCTTGATGTAATGCTGTGACGAATTGTTTCGTCAGTGGATTTGAAAATGGAAGCGGCACGTTGAAACGAAGTCCAGCACAAGTTCATCTGCAATGTGACTCAACCAGACTTCAAATGAAAACCAAAGCTCATCGAAAATCATCCGTGTTGAGCCTGACTTCTGCGTTTTGTAGCCTTGCCAGCGTCTTGACAGGATGCGGTGGAATCCAATCCAGTCTAGCTACCGGCGGAGCGGAAGCGGAGAGTATCGCAAACCTGTTTTGGATCATGACAGCTATTGGAGCAGCCATATGGCTGGGAATGATGGCTCTTGCGATCTACGCGGCGCAGAGCAAAGGGGGGGAGGAGCGCAGACCGTTTGCGCACAGGCTAATTGTGTTTGGGGGTGTGATTCCCGCTATCGTTCTTTTCGCCCTTCTGTTGTTCGGGCTCCAGATCTTGCCCTCGCTGATCGCTCATGCCCCAGCAGGTGCAATGAAGGTGACTGTGTCTGGAGAGCTGTGGTGGTGGCGTGTTCGATACGAAGCGCCAGGCACCGAGCCATTTGAGGTTGCCAACGAGATTTGGCTTCCGGAGGGAGAACCCGTGGAGTTTCTCTTGAAAAGCAATAATGTAATTCACTCATTCTGGGTGCCATCGCTAGCCGGAAAAATGGATCTCATTCCTGGCAGGGTCAATCATTTGACGATGCATCCAACCAGGAGCGGAGTTTATCGAGGTGCATGTGCCGAGTATTGTGGACGTGCTCACGCACAAATGAATTTTTATGTAGTGGTGAAGCCCAAGGCTGAATTCGAGCGTTGGTTGAAAGCGCAGTCCGGACCGGCGAACCTGGCGGAAGCGGTGGAGCCTTAGATGCAGCATCACGACCATGAGCCGTTGGCGGAGACCCCTTCTATTGAGTTGCAACGCCAACAGGCAGAACGCCTGCTGCGGGCATGGGAACCCGCGAAAGGTTGGCGATACTGGTCGGAGGTGAACAACTCGGTGGTGGGCAAATGGTACACGGCCCTCACCATATTCTTCCTGGCGTATGGAGGTGTGCTAGCGGCGTTAATGCGCATACAACTCTCCATTCCGAATAACAAATTCATGACGGCCGAGACTTACAACCAAGTCTTTACAGTTCATGGGTCGGTGATGATGTTTCTATTTGCGATTCCGATCTTTGAAGCCTTCTCGATCATGTTTCTGCCCCAGATGTTGGGTGCCCGGGACTTGCCCTTCCCCAGGTTGTCCGCGTACGGGTTCTGGGCGTTCTTGATGGGCGGCATGACCCTTTGCATATCATTGTTCTTTAATGCTGCGCCCAGCGGCGGGTGGTTCATGTATCCTCCTTTGACCAGCAAATATGAACCGGGAATCGGTGCAGACATATGGTTGCTTGGATTCTCCTTTATTGAGGTGGCTGCTATCGCTGCCTCGGTGGAGTTGATTGTCGGGATCCTGAAATCACGGCCGCCGGGAATGCGAATCCACCTCATTCCTTTGTATTGCTGGTATGTGCTTGTGGCAGGTGCGATGGTGTTGTTTGCTTTTCCGCCACTGATTACAGGCAGCATGTTGCTGGAACTGGAAAGAGCCTTGAACTGGCCCTTTTTCGATGCCAGCCGAGGAGGGGACCCGCTACTGTGGCAGCATCTGTTCTGGCTGTTTGGACATCCCGAGGTGTACATCATTTTTCTGCCATCAGTAGCGCTGGTGGCGATGATTGTGCCGACTTTCGCACGGACGCCAATCGTTGGCTATTCGTGGATTGTGCTCTCTGCAATCGGAACGGGATTTCTAAGTTTCGGCCTGTGGGTGCATCACATGTTTACGACTGGATTGCCGGGGATTACTTTGGCCTTATTTTCTGCCGCTTCACAAGCGATTGCGATTCCAACGGGGGTGCAGATCTTTTGCTTTATTGCGACGATGCTGGTGGGGCGGGTGGTGAATTCGCTACCCATGATGTTTGTCTTTGGAGCGCTGGCGACGTTTGTGATCGGGGGTTTGACGGGGGTAATGGTGGCTGTTGCGTCATTTGACTTTCAGGCCCACGACACATACTTCATCGTGGCTCATCTGCATTCCGTTTTGATCGGAGGCTCGATCTTTCCGTTTGTGGGTGCAACTTACTACTTTTATCCGCTGGTGGATGGCAAGAAACTGTCGGAGCGACTGGGGCGAATCGTTTTCTGGCTTATGTTTATAGGGTTCAATGTAACCTTTATGCCGATGCATATCACTGGGCTGCGGGGGATGCCACGCAGGGTTTACACCTATTCTGAAGGCTTGGGCCTTGAAACACTCAATCTGATCTCGACCCTAGGTGCGGTGATGCTGTTTGCGGGTTTTGCGGTGTTCTTCTGGGATCTGTTTCGCAGCAAGAATGATGAACCGCTTTCAGAGCGGAACCCCTGGGGCGCGGGCACGCTGGAGTGGTTACAGGAAATGCCTGGCAAGCCGTGGGGAGTGCGATCGATTCCTGAGATCGATAGCCGCTATCCGTTATGGGATCAGGCGAATCTGATTCGTGATGTGGACGAAGGCCGATTCTTCATGCCTGACGCCGAAGAGGGCAAGCGTGAGATGCTGATCACCTCGGTGATTGACGCAAAGCCCGTTCAGTGTCTGCGCATTCCCGGCCCCAGTTACATTGCGTTTTGGGCCGCTCTGTTTACGGGTGGAGTATTCATCTTTCCAACTTTCAAGCTGTATTGGCCGGCGGTGGCTTGTGCGGTGATTGCCACGGGTGTAATCGTTTTTTGGCTCTGGAACGGAAGTGCGGTCATACCTGAAAAGGACCACAAGCAGATCGGCCATGGCGTGGAAGTTCCGTTATATACGTCGGGGCCGGATTCTGTGGGGTGGTGGGCGATGCTGATCACTATGCTGGCGGTAATTACCGCCTTCGTTTCAGTGTTGTTCGGGTATCTGTTTTACTGGACGCTGGACCGGGAATTTCCACCGCCCGGAATGGCGGGGCCTGGCTGGGTTTGGCCCAGCGTGGGAACTGGTATGCTGCTGGGCTCGTGGGCGCTCACCAATCTGGTGCGCAAATGGAACAGGCAGGATCGAGCAGCGATGGTGTATGGCGGGTTGGGCTTAAGTTGTTTGCTCGCGATTGCCGGCGGCGGGGCAATGATTGCAGGGCCCTACTGGAATGATATGGACCCGACACGGCACGTGTATGCGGCAACCATCTGGCTATTAGTGATCTGGACTGCAATGCATGCGGGGCTTGGGTTAATCATGAACGCATATTGTATTGCTCGCCGCCTGGCCGGGCGCATGACGGCCAAGCATGACATTGACATTCAAAATGTAGGCTTATTCTGGCACTTTGTTGCGATTACAGCCGTGGCAACGCATATCGTACTGGTGGTGTTTCCAATTCTAAAATGATGAGACACGCACATACCAGTGTAGAAGAGAAGCACCAGAGCTTGTGGCTTCTCGCCTGGCCACCGGCAATCTGGGCAGTTCATTTTCTGGGCAGCTACGCGATGGCAGCATTGTTGTGCCGGGGCAACGGGACGGGAGGCGAATGGTTGGGAGTTTTGATTGCCGCACCTGCAGTGTTGGCACTGGGGCTGATCGGGTTTACCGGCTGGATTGGTTGGCAGAAGCATAAGATAGTGGGCGGCTTGCTACCTCATGGTGGAGATAGCGATGAGGACCGCACGCGATTTTTAGGCTTCGCGACGGTATTGCTGGCTACGCTGAGCGCCATCGCGATCGTCTACACCGGTGTGGCCGCATGGCTCTTGGGAGCATGCAGTTAATGCGCTCTGGCGGCGCGGGAATTGCCATGCTGTTGCTGGCTTGGTTTTGGCCTTTTCCGGATCACTCGTTTTCGGGCCATATGATCTCGCACATGACAACGGTGGCAATCGCAGCGCCACTACTAGCGGTGGGAATCGCGGGATCAAGCCTTGATCCGGTGATGATCTTTCCACGCTGGTTCTCACCCCTATTTCTATCGATGGTTGAGTTCTTTTGGGTCTGGTTTTGGCACATGCCGCGAATGCACCACGCGGCCATGATGGATCCGGCCGTGTTGGTGGCTGAGCAAGCAAGTTTTCTTGCTTCGGGACTGGCGCTCTGGGTCTCCATCTTTGGAGGCAAAGAGGGGGAACGAAAGACCCGCTTTGGAAAGGGAGTTGCCGCTCTTCTACTCACTCTGATGCACATGACATTGCTGGGCGCAACGCTGATGCTGTCACCGAGGCCGCTCTACGCAATGATCTCCCTGGGCGATCAACAATGGGGAGGGGCATTGATGCTGATTTTGGGATCTCTCTCGTACTGCGCAGGAGGGCTTTGGCTCGCTTCCGCGTTGTTGTTTAACGGAAGTACGATGCGCCGGCTTCGGCCACAGCCTGATCCTGATCTCCAGTTCCGCCGCTGACTCCGATCGCGCCCACCACCAGGCCTGATTGCTTAATCGGCACCCCACCGGCGAAGATTATGACGCGTCCCTGATTGCTGGCTTGAATGCCGTAAAACTCTTCGCCTGGTTGGGCAAGTTTAGACAGCTTTCTGGTTTCGATATCGAAGGCTCGTGAAGTCCAAGCCTTATTGATGGCAATGTCGATGCTGCCCCGCCAGGCTTCATCCATTCGGACGAAGGACAATAAATTGCCCCCTTCATCGACCACTGCAATGTTCATGGGCTGGGCAATGGATTCAGCCTTGATCCTCGCCGCTGCCATTATTTTTTCTGCCGCCTCTAAAGTAAGCGTAAGCACCTGTTTGTTTCCTTATTTGATTTCATTGAGTATTTTTGCCATTTCTTGAGCATCCATTTCGCTGACATTCATGTTTGGCATGACAGTACCTGGGGAGACCTGCTGAGGGAAGCGAATCCATCGAACCAGATTGTCGTGAGTGTTGGGCAGACGGCCAGCTAGATAAGAACGGCTGCCAAGACTCGTAAGCGGTGGACCCACTCTGCCCGACGAGGATTGAGCCTCTGAAATTACATGGCAACTGGAGCAGCCGTAAGCTGTAAAACGTATCCGAAGTCTGTCGCTTCGTATTTCGGATTCAGTTCTTGGTAAAAGATAATAAGCAAATGCAAAGCTGCACATCAAAGTGATAGCGATGTAGAGTTTGATCATGGTTCTATTTAAGGCTTTCGAGGAATGCCAACAAAGAATGCAGATCGGTGGTGGCGAGAGAAGTCGGGGGCATCAGGGTACCGGGCTTGAGGTTCTGGGGGTTTAAAATCCACCCCGCAAGTTGTCCGCGCGTATTGGGTAGGGTGCCTGCTGCGAGGGTGTTGCGGCTGGCGAAATGTGTGAGGTCAGGGCCCACGCTGGCACGGGCTTTGGTGCCACGGATGCTGTGGCAAAGCCCGCATGAGCCTTCCACGAAAACGCGCTGGCCTGCTAGGATCTGCTGGGGGCTGGCTTCTATATAGGGTTGGACGGTGGTGGCGAGTTGCCATGGGTCTTGTGCCGGGTGCTGAAAGCAACTCGACAGGAGCAGTATTGCCGGAATCAGGAAGTGCCGCGAGGTCATGGTCTCTCTTCTCTTTTGTAAAGGGTAGAAACATATGCCGCGATACGCCAGATCTTGTCTTCGGGAATACGGCCACCGAAAGCAGGCATGCCGTTGGGACGGCCCTCGACAATCGTGGAATAAATGTTTCCGGGCTGACTTCCGTAGATCCAGACTTCATCCATTAACGCTGGTCCGATTGCACCCCCGCCGCCCGCATGGCAACCCGAACAGTTGAACTGATTGTAGAGGCGTTTGCCTTCACGAAGGGCCTCTTCATTGGTCTGGTATGGGTTGATGGTTGCAGGCTGTTTTGCGCCAAGAGTCAAGGAACTGAGCTGGTTACCTTGCTGTGAAAGTGCGCTTGACGGCGGCCTGCTGGTTTGACATCCACTCCAGAACAGGGCGAGAACAACGGCGAATTCAGGGAAGCGAGAAGACATAAATCGTGCCTCCTTTGTTCGTCTGCGAGGGCAAGTCTTTCATGGCTCCTACAAAGCCAAGGGCAGATGTTTCGTCCCTGGGATCGAGTGCGCCGGCAACAATGGCACCGGCCCAACCGCCCACTCCGTCCACAATCGCTATGTACTGCTTTTTGTCTGGCCCGAGGAAGCTGATGGGCTGGCCGATGATTCCGGAGCCTGTACGGTGTTGCCAGAGGAGGGTGCCGGTTCTAGCGTCGAGGGCCTTGAACCAACGGTCCATCGTGCCGTAGAAGACGATGTCGCCGGCGGTGGCAAGGGCTCCACTCCAGGCTGGGAAGGATTCCTTTACACTCCAGGCCTTCTTGCGCTGAATGGGATCCCATGCGCTGAACTCGCCCCGGTTACCGCCTGGGCCAGCCCGCATCTTGACCACGGCACCAACATAGGGAGTTCCAGCAATGTAGTTCGCCTCGGTTCCTTCAACGTCCATGCACAGATTATTGTGAGGAACATAGAGCAGGCCTGTTCGCGGAGACCAGGAAGAGGGCTGCCAGTCTTTGCCGCCTGGAGCGGCAGGGCAGAGATCGTGCTCCGTGATTCCCAGGCCTGACCTCTTCGCCGTATTCTGGAGGGCGAGACCGTTTTTGAGATCGAAGCCGGTGGCTGTGGTGATATGGACAAAAGGATCTGCGGACAGGACTTCTCCGGTCTGTCGATCCAGGATGTACATGTAGCCATTGCGTTCCGGATGTACAAGGACTTTGCGATCGCGACCGTCGATCTTCAAGTCGATAAGAACGTTCTCATTGACGCCATCGTAATCGTAAAGGTCATGCGGGCTCCATTGATAGGCCCACACGGCTTCTCCGGTGCCGGGCCGACGGGCGAAGATGCCGCAAGTCCATTTATTGTCGCCCGGGCGCATTTCAGGATTCCAGGGCCCTGGATTGCCTGTGCCGTGATAGATCAGATCGAGTTGCGGGTCGTAGGAGATCCAACCCCAAACCGAGCCGCCGCCAATCTTCCAATGATCCTTAGGCCATGAACTGACGCCGAGGTCTTTGCCTCGGTCTCGCGCATAAAACGGCTGGAATGAGGTGCCGATCCTGACGTCCTGATCGGGGCCTGTGTTGTAGGCTCTCCAAGCGATCTTACCGTCGGCTTCATCCACTGCGACGATCCAGCCTCTGACGCCAAATTCACCTCCGCTGTTGCCGGCAAGTATCTTGCCTTTAACCACGATTGGCGCCATGGTCATGGACTCACCCAGATTGATCTCTCCCAGTTTGGTCTTCCAAACTTCTTTGCCAGTTTCGGCATTGACAGCCACCATGTGATTGTCCAGTGTGTTGTAGATTATCTTGCCGTTTGAGTAAACAGCTCCCCGGTTGACCACATCGCAACAGGCAACCCCTTGCGCAGCGGAAGCAGTGTTGGGGCGGTACTCCCATTTTTTCGCCCCGTGGTTGGCCAGGTCGAGCGCGTATAGCGTATTGGGATACGGCGTAACGAAGTACATTATCGAGCCAACGACGAGAGGAGCGCCCTCGTGCCCACGAAGAACGCCGGTTGAAAAAGTCCACTCCAGCTTGAGGGATCTCACGTTGGCGGCGGAGATCTGGCTTAGACCGCTGAATCGCTGGTTGGTGTAATCTTTGGCAGCCATCAGCCATTGACCATCGTCGGATTGCTGTGTGCCAGCCTGTGGGGTAATGCGAACTTCAGCGCGCTGTGTTGGCCCGACAGATTGGTCTGTGCGAGTGCATGACATCAACCCGAAGAGAGCAAGCATCAAAAGAAACAACATTATAGGGAGTCTTCTGCTTGTAGAGCTGAATACAGAAGATTTAGTTACACGTCTGAAGCCGGCAGAAAGCACGCCCATCCCGGTGCGTACCCCGGTAGGCCAAATATAGGCGAAATGCCGGTGGCTGGATTGGAAGCTGTAAAGGCCCGCCGCAAGCGCATCCAGCGTTTGGATTCCTGAGTGCTTTATCCAGGCTGGACAGTGGTGCAGCCTCACGGAGGGTGAGGTGAAGGTAGGCTTGCAACAAACTCGTCAATGACGAGCCGAGCCATTAGCTCTGGCTGTAATCAATGGTTTTGCGCATGCTCCACCCGTCTGGATTTGATACCAGAATGATGCGTCCCTGTAGGTTTTATTGGCTTTTTTGACTGTTTTTCCCAGGTAGCCGCCAACCGGGCAAAATGCGGCTATTCATCTGAGCTAAGCTTTCTATACAGCCAAATACTTAAAAGTAAATCACTTAAGTCACAATTTGATTGCGTTTTCAGCCGTCCATCGCTCGCTCGGTATTAGCTCAGATTTCCTGAAAAACGCAAAGGGACAGATAACCTTCAACCCTGGCCAGAAATCAAGATGTGTGACATGCGGCACCTCCATTGCGCCTTTATTGACGCCACGCGGAAAATGAAGCGCCGTGGGAGACGCATCCACCCTGGGCAGCCACTTTTTGCGGCCCGTCATTTGCCAGGCAGTCCAACTCGCCGAATCAGTTCTTGAAATCGGGTATCGGTCCGGTAGGCACCATGGTTTTCCCACACAGCAAGCCATGCGATGCCCTGCTCGCGCTGCTGGCAGGCTTTCTCCAGCGACTCGAGAACCCGCTCGGAGTCGCCAATGCCGATATAGGCATGGGCGAAAGCAATGGAAGGAACGTATTGTTCCCGCGACAGAGCCTCGATCTCACTGAGCAGCTTACGTGCTAAGTCCTTGCGTCCAGACAAGCCGTAGGTTTCCGCTAGCGTGCCCAAAATAGCTGGGCTCCTTCCAGAAAGCTTCGCAGCCTTTTCCAACGCTACTATGCCTTCCTGAAACATGGATTTGGAGGTGTAGCTCGATCCGATCCGCCAAAGCGCCCACAGATAATCGGGGTCCGTCTTGAGAACTTTCCGCAACTCCTCAATGGCCGCGTCGTGTCGGCCCGCATGTTGTAGAATCCATCCCACCTGCGTATGAATTATGGCGGAGAGTGGATCAAGTTCGTGGGCGCGCCTCACCTCACGCAATGCTTCCTCATGGCGTTTGCGCATGGCCAAACTGTGGGCGTACCACAGGTGCGCCGGGGCATAACTCGGATTGAGACGAAGAGCGCGCTGAAATCCACCCTCTGCCGCAGCCCACTCCCAATCGTAAAGCCGGGCATAGGCGAGGGCGGCATGCGCTTCGGCCAGATCCGGATCGATTTCGAGCGCCTTCCTGGCTGCGGCGATCGCCAGCGGGCGGGTTTCTGCGGGCAGCTGTCCGCCGATGAGCACCGTTCCAAGCTGGTTGTAGCAGTCTGCCAGGCCGCCGTAGGCACGAGCGTAAGCGGGATCCTCGTCAATGGCCTTGCGGAACCATTCGACGGCCCTGTGAATGTTCTCCGGCGTTCGCTTGTTCCAGTAGTAACGGCCACGCAGATAAGCCTCGAAGGCTTCGCGCTTCACTGGACGGCCGGCAAGCAGTGCGCGTTGTTCCGGTTCGACCCGGGCCCGGATCTCGTGCGCAACGGTGATGGCGACCTCGCCCCAGAGCTTCGGAATTTCGGCTAAATCGCGCTCATACGTCTCCGACCACAAATGCTTTTCTTTCGAGGCATCCAGAAGTCGGACAGTCACGCGGGCCCGGTCGCCGAATCGGGCGATGGAACCTTCTATGATCGCTCCGGCATTTAGCTCGCGTGCAATTTGGGGCAGGGGCTTCCTGCTGTCCTTGTACCGTACGACGGAGGTCCGGGAGATCACCCGGAGCCCGCCGATTTTCGCCGTCTCGCCAATGAGGTACTCCGTGAGGCCGTCCGACAAATAGTCCTGGCTGGGATCGCCAGACAAATTCTGAAAGGGGAGCACTGCCAGAGACTTAAAGAGCGGGGTACTAGGACCGTAGCCGCTCAGCCACCAAATGAAGACCAACCCGCCCAGGACTGGCAACCCTATTGCGGCCGCGAGTCTTGGGCGCGTCAAACGCAACTTGCCAACTGCGACGAAAGGCGCGGATGCTGAGTTCCCGGCGGGGCCACCGCCTTCCCCTTCCTCCTCCACGTCGCCCACAAACCGATAGCCGCGCTTCGGGATCGTTTCGATGTACGACTTTCCAGACTCGCCATTGCCGAGGGTTTTCCGAAGCACCGAGATGTGGTGGGCCAGATTGTTCTCCTCGACGAATGTGCCGGGCCAGACCGCCTGAATGAGGGCTTCCTTCTCCACTGGCTGCCCGGCACCCCGTATCAGCACCAGAAGGGTTTCCACAGCCTTTGGCGGCAGCGGAACCACCTCGCCATCGCGCCAAAGCACCCGTGTTTCCGGATTGACCCGGAAGACGCCAAACCGGTAGAAACGCTTTGCATTCATCGCGATGGGCCCATTCATAAAAAATTCAGCTTTTCTAGAGAACTTTCAACGCTGTCCGCCGGTAGTCTATCAACAAGTCGCAAGACAATTTTCAGCAAGAGTGATGCTATTACAAAGTGCGCACGCGGAAGCGCTGCTGCGACTACACGCGGAAGCGCTATTGCGACTTAAGGAGACAACGCATGATACGAAGCAATCCAGTAGGCCGGTGGCCGGCATTTTTCGGCGCGCTTATAGCTTACGCCTGCAGCGTGCAGGCCACGGATATCGGCGGGACCATAACTACGACTCTGACCATCACAGAGAACAGCCAATTAGTGGATGATGTCACCTGCACCGTCACTGGTGCGGCTTGCATTGCGTTGGGGGCATCCGGAGTGACGCTGGATTTGAATGGCTTCACCATTACCGGGCTCGCCAATCCTTCCACCGCCTGTTCCGGCATCACTTTTCCGGGCGGGGAATTTGGCATCGTCGCAAACGGATTTCAACAAGTCACGGTCCGCGGGCCTGGGCTGGTCCAACGATTCCGGGCTCAGGGCGTCATCCTGATAGGCAGCAGCGGCTCGACCATAAAGGACGTGACGAGTTCGACCAACTGCGCCTCCGGCTTTCAAATAGTCAACGGATCCAACAATGTGCTGGAGAATAACGTCGCGGTACGAAATTCGCACCCCGCCATTGCGTGCGGAGGCATATGACTCGCCGGTGGCGCTAGTCGCAACCGGCTCCGTGCGAACCGGATCATTGGAAACGGGTTCTCAACCCCAGGGAATAACTTCGGCATCGGTACGCCGGGCGGCGCCACCGTAATCGGTAACATCATCGAGGAAAACATCATTGTAGGGAATTCGGATGGGATCATTTTGTTCGCGGGAGCCGCAGGCAATCTCCTTCGGAAGAATTTCGTAGTAGGAAATCCCGGTGTGCAGGCGTCCGTCGACCACCCTTCGGCAACGACGGGCTTCGACATCAAGAATCTGGCGACGGTAGGCACCAATACTTTCCAAGCCAACGTTTGTCTGACCGCAGTCAATGCGCCCTGCCCAGCTACTTCACCACCATCTTTGACCGCGACGCCGAATCCCATACCGCTCACAGGGTCTTCCACCTTGGGAATGACGACGATAACTTGGCTGGCTCCGGCTGCGGAAGCCGTCGAGATTCGTATCGGCAGCCCGGACGGTGTGGTGTTTGTGGGCGGCGGCAGTCGCGGATCGGCCCAAACGGGCCTCTGGGTGCCTGATGGAATGACATTCTATCTTCAGGATGTCAGCGCCGGTAGGCC
>JBKJUN010000388.1:0-3527 GCA_046590555.1 Bryobacter sp.
GGCCCGATCCACAATGTGCCCATATCCAAAGGCTCTAACTGGATCGCGCTCAACCGGTGCCACCACTCGCAAGCCAGCCGGCAGGGTTCTCACTGCCTGATAGAGCACATCTTCAAAATGATCGAGCCGCAGAGTATCCCGATAAACCAGCGAAAAATAAGAAATGCCCAGTGGAATGGAAATGCCAAGAACCCATCTTGGCCGATTTCCGCTCACTAGCAAGGCGCAAAGCAATACACCCATTACGAGTGACATTCTCTGTGTGATGAACGAAAGCGGGCTTGAGAAGAATGGCAATTGAACTACCCAAGGAACTATCAGGACGCCGAATGCGGATAAAGCGAGAAAATGAATGTGCGGTTTTCGGCCGAGCACGGCTAGAGGCTCGGCGTCGAGTGCCCACAAGAAACCCAGCGCCCAAATAGACAGCAAGCCTATTACAATTGCCAGGTACTGAGGAAGCATGAGCAGCACCTGATCGACCCCAAGTATTGCCAAGGCTTGATCAGGCGACCAATCCGATGCGAAGCGTTTGCGCACAAAGATGGCAGCCGCAGCCACGCCAGCTAAGCCTGCCAGCAAGAACCAACCCTGCCAACGTCCGAAGATGCCTCTTAACCCTTGGCCATAGAGCCACAACGCAACTGCCCAGGCCACCGGCAACATGTGGGCTGTAGCGGCTGCAATGAGTAAAAGCCACCAAAATCGAACAGCCCAAGTGTTGCCAGATTCCGCGAGGGCAAGTGCCCAAAAACAGAAGCCGAGTGACCAAAAGAAATTCAGAAAGCCGGCCTGAAACACCCACCCGTAGACAAAGATCGCCAGCAGCGGGGTCACGGGCCATGGTTCTCTTTTCGTCACGCTTCTGATCCACATCCAACTACCCCAGAACATCGTTAGAACGACCGTCGCGACGGCTAGCCGTTCACCCCACAAAAAGCCGACGACGCCAGTCAGCCAGCCAGCCCAGAGGTCGAACAGTACATTGGTGAAGATCGGTTCGAGGTACAGCCCCGGCGCCTGACCACTCTGAATTAGTTGGGCCAGCCAGACGTTGTACATATGGCTGCCCAAGTCTCCGGCTTGGATATGCCCTTGCCAGAAACAGGGAATCAAAACAATCAGGCTGACAAGAAGGAATTTCATGCTTTCGGAGCCAGGCGGATACCCGCAAATTCAGGAATTAGGGCAAAATCCGTGCGCAAGACTTCAGGCCGTTCCCCGATTTGTTCAATGGCGTTCGAAGCCAGTTGAGGTGGAACCAGCTTTTGCAGATCGGCGATCACCTCTTGAATGCCTGCCCAATGCAATGGGTTCTTCGGCCATCCATAAACAGCGCCTGGGACGATGCCAAAGAAGTTCTTCATGCTGAGTGTCGCCCCTACCCAGTGATGAGTCTTCATTTTTGGCATCGAGACGAGTAAGTCACAACCGAGGATCAGTTTGGGAAGATACAAATCTTTCAAGGTCGAATGCGGCGATGGAATATTGACCTTCTCGACGTCGCTCCAATTGAGGTCGGTGAACAGGCTCTCAAACTTCGAGATGGTCTTAAAATAGCCGGCAGATTCGCTTAGATCGAGCGTTGGCCGTCTATGCCCTGGCGGCCCTTCGGCAATGCGAAGATCGGCCGCCCCTTCTGCCTTGAAAGCCTCAAGTGCCGCCATAACCAGAACTGGATTCGTGTTGATCGGAACAAGCGGGTCAAATTCAACCAGGTTGGGCTTCAGCACCACCCGTTTTCCTTTGACAGCCAGCCCATGATCGCGAATCACCCTGCGCAAAATTTCGACCAATTCAACAGAATAGCTGGCTGCCTTGTGAATGGAAATCCTGGGCTTGGGCCTGTTATCCCTGGCGCATCCCCCCAGCGCGGCAAGACCGCCCGCAAGCAACGACCTACGGCTTGGCTTTAAGTTCGCCATAGCAGTTCCTCACCCGCCCGGCATCGTTCAGAAATGTGAGCTATGGCTAGTTCTCGAAGGTCTGAAACAGAACGAGCCGTCGGCGCACATTCAAAACTTTTACCGTGAGCATGCAGCGCCAGGCTCAACCAGGCCGCGCCCTCCATCGTCTGCCACTGCCGGCCCAGCCTATCTGCGGCCGCCAAGCCACGATCAAGCGTTTCCCCACTTATCCCGCGCGGAGCCAACAAGGCCAGGCCGGTTGTTTCTGGGTAGGCGGAAGCTTCATAGCCCAAGGCCCGGGAGGATCCATGATTCCAGCCTCCGTCCTGACACTGTCTTGCTCGCAGATAATTCAACGAGTGCTCCAGCAGCAGGCGATCTGCCGCTGAGATGACATTCTGCTTGCGCAGCGCCAAGGCGGAAATGACAGTTGGAATCAGCCAGGCAGCCGTCCCGGGCACCCGCGGCCAGCCGCGCACAATGGGGCCGCTGCCGGGCTTGTAGCCCAGCATCCATTGCCTCAGACGGTCGGTCCACTGCGGCAACGCTTCCATGCCAGATCGCACGGCGTCCAGAGCCCGGCTGTGTTCCGATTCCCCAAGCAATTGAGCTGGAAGCACAGAAACCAATCCAACCACCCAACAGGGGTCTCCCACGCCCGGTGAGGCTTGCCAGCCTCCCGATATAAGTTGACCCTGCCGCAGCCAGGAAACACCCCTGGCCAGAGCGGCAGATGCCGCCGATGTATTCTGCAGGGCAATCAAAGCCCAGGCTGTAGGCTCTGTCCATGACCGGGCTCCGAGGGTTGCACCCCATCCTCCGTCCGGATTCTGAGCTTCAAGCAGAGCCTTAATCATCCGGCTTACTTAAGAATGTTACGCTTCTTGCGGCGCATCACTACCATCACAAGAAGGGCACCGGCAGCAAGCCAGAGCACGATAGAAAGTGTACTGTTATCCATTGGTTTGGACTCCTCAAAAAATATTAACTACTATCCCCGGAACTGCCGCATCATCGGGAAGAGATGCTTGAACACCTGCAGCAGGCCGGGGCCTGCCGCCACAATCAGCATTGACGGCAAAATCAAAAAGAAGATTGGGAACACTAACTTAACACCAACTTTGCCCGCGCGCTCTTCGGCCTGCTGCCGGCGGCTCACTCTCATGAAGTCGGAGTGCGTCCGCAATCCGTCTGCGATGCTGGTTCCGAAGCGATCCGTTTGGATCATAATCGCGATCAGCTTGCGAATCTCACTCTCGCCAGTTCGGTCGGCGAGGTTTCTTAGAGCCTCGGCCCTGCGCTTGCCGGCCCGCATTTCCAGATTCACAAGTCCGAGTTCTTCGGCAAGCTCGCGGTGGGTTAGTTTCAGTTCGCGACTCACGTTCATAATGGCCTGATCCAGGCCAAGGCCCGATTCGACGCATACCACCATCAGATCAAGAGCATCCGGAAGGGACATTCTAAGCACTTCCTGCCGGTTGACGATCATGCGTTCGAGGAACAAGCCGGGAAGATAGAAGCCCAGGCCGGCGGCAAAGAAGACCGGAATGATCTTCAGCACGGGATTCTCGATCAGCATAATTCCGCTAGTGAGCGCGACGAGGATCAATACCCCTGCAA